>CAYOVC010000178.1:0-6273 GCA_964407305.1 uncultured Bacteroidaceae bacterium
GAAAAAACATCCCCGGCAAAGAATATGGCAATAATTATTGCAATAAAAAATCTTATCATAGCTTATTTCGGGTTACTTCGCATTTTATTGGATTAATATTCGCTGACTGTTTGAATAGCTGTCATTTACGATTGACAACAAATATATTCCAGGCGGTAAAGAAGGCAGGTTGATTGTATGTTGTGCACTATTCCAAGATTCAATGACACGATCATACATTACCCTGCCATTGGCTGAGATCAGCCGGATATGATTATTTTTTGCCATGCCATCAAAATTTAAAAGGATTTGACGGAGTACCGGATCTACGATTACACCGTTTAACTGTGTTTTATTTTCGCCCGGTTCTATGATTGTCGACTCCGAAACCATTAAAGAATCGACCGCAGTGCAATTCTTTGCATCAGTGACTACTAATTTGTACCGGCCGACCTGCTGAACAGTAACGATAAGATCGGTATATGCATCAATACCCGCATATCGCCAAACATACGTGTATTCAGGTCTTCCGCCTGTGATGTATGCAGTCTGACCTATAACAGCGGATCCATCATCCATCACAACATCATTTCCTGCTTCTGCCCGCAAAACAGGTGACTGACTGATCAGAACTGTAATTTTTTCATTGACAGACTGTCCAAGACAATTCATCATTAGGAGGCCTATGATTGGCGTTAATAATATTCTCATACCATTGCAATCAACTCTATATGAGTAATTTTAATTTGCAAATTTATAAGTCAGCACCGGAATTGCCCGGTGCTGACAACTGTTTAGCAAACCTCTATTGTGCTATCGTTACTTTTCTTGAAAGTGTACTACCCTCAGAACTTACATGAACAATATAGAGCCCATCGGTCAATGTAGTTCTGTATTCACCTGAGATTGATTGTGAATCTACCCTCTGACCGGTGATGTTAAATACAGATACAATACCGGCTTTAATCGTTTGAAGGTTAACAATCAACGTATTATATTCTGAATATATATCAACCACAGATTCCAGAGTGTTCCCTTCAATCGAAGCAGGGGCCAGCCAGAAGTAATTTTCTGCAGCGAAAGGTGATCCTTCATATGAGGCATCTATTGCCTGCACGCTCCATGAATAATTCCCGTCAGCCAGACCGTATATTGTAATCTGCCTGTTCAAAAATGCATTCCCGTGTTTCTGTACCATTCTTACGCCATCATTGGCTCCTCCTACAATAGATGCAGGAGCTGTAATATAATTTCCGTCACCATCTTTCAGGTAAAACTCATATGACAGAGCATTTGAATCTGTTTTGTCATCGTTTGGTGCATCCCAGGAAAATGTTACACTTCCAATACCTTTTGTAACAGTTAGATTAGAAGGCGCTTCAGGTCTGGTATTAAGAGAAGTGGTATTGGTATTGAAATAAACAGAAGCTGTTCTTCCAGTTTCCTCCTCACCAGTGTACCACATATCATCCCAGCAATGGCCACTGGTAAGCATATCCAATGCACCATCACCGTTCCAGTCGTTAAATAGCATTACCGTTTCCGAACCACCAGGTATGCGTCCGCCCTCAGTAAAGTTGCCGGCACCATCACCCAGGAAAAGCCAGCCGGTCTGGGTGCCAATAGCAGGTTCCCAGCCTGTCATCAACAGGTCATAGTTTCCATCGTTGTTCCAGTCGATAGTCCTGGTGGCTTTTCCAGTACTATTAAGCGGTCTCAGGTCTGCCCTGAAAGAGGGCTGCGCCTTATCAAGGAATGTGCCATCACCCTGGTTGATATATACATGTGAAATACAAGCCCAAGGATCATCACCTGTCGGCTCACCGGTTCCTGTGCCTCCTTCACCGTGAAGTGCAAAATCCAGGTACCCGTCATTGTTGAAGTCTGCAATATCCAATCCGCCGTTTCCTTTCTGGAAAATACCATTGTCGCCTATAAACGCACGGAAAAAGGTTCCGGGTTCTTCATCATTATTGATGAATATATCTGCAATTACCCTCGCTCCACCGTTTGCCTCAGGGTTGTCGCAGTTGGAAGTAATAAAGATATCTGGCAGTCCGTCATTGTTAAAATCGAGCACTTCCAGGTAAGGAATTCCAAACTGGTAAATACCGAATACCTGACCATTTGTCTGAAGAAAAGTACCATCACCCTGGTTGATGTATACAAAAGATCCATCCAGGTCAACAGAAATACCAACATAATCGATCAGGCCATCGTTATTAAAATCGGCAAATGCCCCGGCATTGGTTTTCTCATATAACGGCCAGTCCAGTTTGGTAAAACTGCCGTCACCATTATTTTTGTAGATACCTCCGTGGTACCAGGGATCACCGAAACTGTGCTCAGCAGCGAACAGATCGACCAATCCGTCGCCATCGACATCTGCCCAGTCAAGGTTGGCCCTTTCAACCACCCTCAGATTGGTTGTGGTCTCAACAAATCCCAAATCTGTATGCATATAAAGGCGCTGCCAGCGCTCCGTTGTATCGGCTTCCCCGTCATCGTTCACATCCATAGGATTGCCATCCCCATCCAGTAATGGTTCGGGTGGATTGTTTTTATTCCCCGTAATGTAGAAGTCAAGGTTTCCGTCACCATCTATATCGACGGATGACCCGCCACCCCATGCCTGTCCGAGTTCCCTGTGGACAACATGGGTCTGTGCAAACAGCCCTGTTGATACCAGGGCAAACAATAAAAGGTAGATTGTTTTTTTCATTGTAGATAATTTTAATGGTTAAAAGTGATTTTAATTAGTCTATTTAATTGAAAATGAAGTGTTTATTTGGCAAATTTTGGATAGTTCCATCCTCCCTCAGCCTCAGTAATTCCAGATGGCCAGCCGGTATCGTCAAACACAATCCTGCTAAGCATCAAAGGTCTTCTATCTGATCCAGAAGTAAGTTCCGGCTGATCAATAGCAGTGGCATGGTAAAGCATCCAGACATCCTTATTGGCATCCTCAAAAACGCCACCTACATGGCCTACATTAACAAAACCATTCTCAGAGCTGCCTTTGAAAAAGGTTGTGCCACCATTTGCGCTAAGACCTGTGTTGTCCTTGTCGAGAAATGGACCGGTAATGCTGGGCGACCGTCCGGTTACTATGGCACCCTCCTCTCCGCTGTCTGATGTACCGAACAGATAAAAGACATTATTCAGGCGTGCCATATTAATACTATTTATGTGTTGACCCGCAATTTTAAATGGATCTCCGTTCAGTTCAGCAAGGCCTGTCCTCTTCAGGATCAGCTTAACTCCGTAGATTCCGTTACCGCCCTGAAAAAAGAGGTATGCACTCGATCCAGATGGAAAGAAAAAAGGATTTGAGCAATCATTCAAACCTACTGAATCAGCAGTCACGATCAGACCATAATCATCATATGGGCCCTGGGGTGCTTTTGATCCTCCCATGCCGATTCCATCTTCGCCCAACTGATAAAATACAAAATAGGTGCCCAGGATTCTTGAAAAGCCGGCTGAAATCCTTGTAATCGCCCCATCGCCCCAATCGGTTTGCTCAGTAAATGCTTCGCCCCTTAACCGCCAACGCATCAAATCATTTGAACTCAACACAGGTGCACTGTAGTGCAATCCCGGTGACCATTCATTATCAATCCCAAGAGCAAAATAGCCTACGGCAGCTGGGAAGACCGATGGATATGAAAGATCCGGTTCCCATACCGGATTACGGTAACAGGAGTCTTCCGGAAGGACCGAGCCTTCCCATATAACGGTACCAACCCCATCTCCCTGGAGGTCTGAGCAAGAGAAAAACCCGACAAAAAATACAAATAACAAGGTCAGGCTTGCGTGAATTATTAAGGATCTTATATTTTTCATATTACATTATTTTTTGTCAGTTTAAACGAAGACTATACAACCGTTGAATTATAGTTCATTGAAATTGCGAGCCATTTACAGGTTAATAACCGAAATTCTGTTCCAATCCAGGATACAATGACAATTCCCTGTTTGGGATAGGATACAGGTGACTGACACCTAGCTCGAAGTTGCTGAATTCATCATCCCGTTCATTGGCCATACTATTTATTTCAACCTGGTTATGAAGGATACCCCACCTGTCAAGATCATACCATCTGGTTCCCTCTCCACAAAGTTCCACCAATCGTTCATGCATGATCTGTTCATGCAACAAATCATAGTTATTGAAATTTGCAGGATCAAGGTCGCCCATTCCTGCGCGGCGCCTGACCTTGTTAATATATTCTATTGCATCAGTTCTATTGCCGTTCAGTTCATTGACTGCTTCAGCATACAACAGGTATAGATCAGCAAGTCGCAATACCCTGAAATTAATCCCTGAACTATAATCCTCACTGCTGTGGGTGTCAACCCTCGTATATTTTCGCCAGTAACAAGGTTGTGTAAGTGGATAGTCCTCCGTAAGCATCCACTGGGCCCATGTCTTGCCATAAAGCAGGGTTGTATCTCCTGGAATCTCATAAAACAATGTAACTCCCAACCTTGGATCCACCTCGTTTTCCGCAGTCAGCTCCTGCTTGAATTCATCCAGCAGCCATGCCCTTGGATAGGCATCTGCCCATGCTCCACCGTCAACAACCAACCCGAAGAACTTAGGTCTGTGCGCACCAAGCTCTTTGCCATTATACAATCCTTCATTGAACTGAATCTCGAACAGTGACTCGCTGTTGTTCTCATTAGCCATGGTGAAATTATCCTTGTAATCAGGCACCAGCTCATAATCCATCATAAAGATCTCTTCCATAGTTGTCCTGGCAAGTCCCCAGTAATTCTGAACTTTAGCTTCATCGGCGATTCCCGGACGGTTATAATAACCTGCCAGTTGGGCGTAGACCCTTACAAGCATGCCCTTTACACCTCCCAGTGTGGCCCTTCCGATATCTGATGCCGGCCAGCTTTCCGGCAAGTACTTTGCCGCTTCCTCAAAATCTTCAAGGGCCTGCAAATAGATCTCCTCCTGTTCTATGATTTCTCCATTATCTGTTGAATTGATCATTCGTGGTCCTTTGCCATAGGTTCCTCCCAGGTACCAGTAAGCCACTCCTCTGAGAAAATAGGCCTGACTAAGTATCTGCTCTGCCTCCACCCTGTCATCAAATAGATCAAGTCCGCGACTGATCATATTATCAATTACCTGATTACAATAGAACATCTGACGATAGATTAACTGCCATGGTTGAAACAGCCCCTCTGCATTATCATCATTGTAACTGGTAATATTAAAATTTGAATAGGCCTGGAAGTATGGATTCGGACTTTCACTCCACCCCTCATCACTTCTTGAGATCATCAACACATGAAACCAGCGGCTGAAATACCCAGGTACACGAAATACTGAATAACAGGAGGTGAGTCCAAGCCTATAATCGTCCTCATTTTCCCAATAAGTGTCTGCCGACTCTCTGTTTGGATCCTGCAGGTTCAGACGATCCTCAGAACAGGATCGCCAGATGAAACTCATCGGTACAAGTAATAATAAAATGAATATTCTTTTCATGGATAGTCAGTTTAAGTATTTTATCTTAAAAGGTTAGTTGAATTCCGGCAAGAACTGTCATAACAGGCGGATAATCACCCCAGTCATTGCCCTGACCAAATACATTACCCCCTGGTATCTCAGGATCATAACCGAGATATTTAGTGAATGTCAGTAAATTCTGGCCGCTGATATACACCCTGCACTTTTTCAGCATATTCGTCTGGTTCAACAGTGTTTCAGAGAATGAATAACCCAGTTGAACATTCTTTAACCTGATAAATGAGCCATCCTCCAACCACCTGTCGGTCTGGGCCCTTGCATTATCTGTTGTTCCTTTCACGGGCCTTGGGTAGATTTCGGAAGGATTGTCCCATGTCCATGGCTCCATGTATGCCGGCATATTATTGGGTCCGTCCATACTTTCAATGGCCGTTCGCATCACATTAAAGATCTTGTTTCCATATACAATGGTCCAGAACATATTAAAATCGAATCCCTGATATATAGCTTCAGCAGATAACCCGGCCTCGAAAACCGGAAGCGGGCTACCACACCATTGTCTGTCATTCAGGTCAATCTGCCCGTCACCATTGAAATCTTCATACCTTATATCCCCCGGACGTGCATTGGGCTGTATCAGCACAACACTGCCATCTTCCAGGTTGGTTGTATGATCAAACACCTCATCCATACTCTGAAAGATGCCATCGGTTTTAATCAGGTAAAAATCGGCGATGGACCGGCCCTTTTCGGTTCTGTTCACGTTGCTGAAACCTCCCTCCCGGAATGATTCACCCAGCTCCAGC
>CAYOVC010000179.1:0-6173 GCA_964407305.1 uncultured Bacteroidaceae bacterium
TAGAGCGCTACCTTGACAGGGTAGAAGTCACTGGTTCGAATCCAGTATGTCCCACCAGACCCTCCGATATTGGGTTTTTTTGTCAGGTTTTACCGAAAATAACCCTCTTTCTCAACAACGGCCTGGTAGAAGGCGGCAAAGGCGGTCATAATCCAGATAACAGAGACAACCACTCCGACAAACAGAGCGATCAACCCGAGTATTATAATAAAAAAGGCAATAATTCCCATCAAAAAGATCTGTCCGCCGTATCCTTTGGTCATCTCCCAGCTTTTACCCAGTGCTTCTGTAAGCTCCATCTCCCTGTCGATAACCAGATATGGAACAAAGGCCAGCCGAATTGCAAAAATAATCCCGGGAACAATAAGCATTACAAAACCAAGTCCGACAATAAGTCCGACAACCACATTAGCTGCAACAGCATTCCAGTAATTGCGTTGGAAAACAGCAAACATATCCCTGATCTCAGCGGGTTCTCCACGAACGATTTTCAGGAATACCCACTTTGTACTGTATCCGATCGGACCGGAAATAAAGAGTGCGAAACCGATGCCAAACAGGGCCGTCGGAATAATAAACCATTCGAAACTCTCTGTTGTCCATTGAAACATGGCCGTGGGACCGGATATAATTCCATAAAGAATGGATACTACGAGTAGCGGGATAAAAAACTTCCACATAATTTTCCAGGCTGCTCCATATACTTCGCCAGCTGTTGGTATAAGTTGTTTCCGGTCGTCATTAATTACTTCCATGATAAAAAAAGGCTTGATGATAAATCAAAAATAAGGTATATAACAGAACCAAACTTAAAAAACGGGTAAATAAATTAAAAAACTTTAATGGGATCCTGCTTCTGTTTGAGATTTTATTGGTCAGACCCACCTGTCAAAGTTGTGCTGCAGGCAGGTGGAGCTTGGTTCAATTATACTATATTAGCGCTTAAAACCGGATGACAATGGATCAAAAAGAGAAGGTGCTACGTTTTCTTGAACAAATGGACATTGAGTATGAAATATATGAACATCAACCACTGCCTACGATAGAAGTAGCTATGGGGGTGTGGAAGGATATTGATTGTACACATTGCAAGAACCTGTTTTTCAGGAACCACAAGGGAAACCGTCATTACCTCGTTATCCTGGAGTCGTGCCATAAATTAGATATCCGTGACCTGGAACAACGCCTCAGGCAGGGGAAGATCTCTTTTGCCTCTCAAAAGCGCATGGACAGGTACCTGGGGTTAAATGCAGGATCAGTAAGCCCGTTCGGATTGATCAATGATACGGAAAACCATGTACATGTTTTTCTTGACAAGAATCTTTTACATTCTGAGAAGATCAGTTTCCATCCCAATATCAATACTGCCTCGGTCGTGATTTCATTTGATGATTTTATAAAATTTTTGGAACATTCGGGTAATACCTTCCAGTTTCTTGAGCTCTATTAAAGAGTTGCAATTTCCTGGTACCTCATTGTTCAGGTGCGTTATGCCAGGGAAACAGAACCACTTTTGCATTATAGATCCCTTTCAATCCAGGTTCAGATCAGCATCCTCAACCTGAACCGTCCACCGAAATCTTACCGAATAAGCGCCTAATGATTTGGAACCCATATGAAAAAGGTAGAAATTAGTTGGTGAATGATCATTCATTAAAAATCGAATTATGGATACACAAAGAGCCAAAAACCATGTAAACCTGGTAGCTGTACTGCATATAGTCTTCGGAGCATTAACAATTGCGGGCGCAATCATACTACTTTTTATCTTGCAATTTGCAGTGCATTACATCCCTGAGGATGAAGCGCTGGTAAAAGAGATTGTAGGATCTCTGGGCTATCTCCTGGGTGCTGTCATTGCTTTTTTTGGACTGATCGACCTGCTTGCAGGAGCATCTCTTTTCAGCTACAGGCCATGGGCCAGGATCCTGGTGATTATCATCTCAGCCATCAATTGCCTCAATTTTCCTATTGGTACCGCCAAGGGTGTATACTCTATATGGGCACTCATGCAACCAGAGGTTCATGAGCTGTTTGATTAGAAGTATCTATAAATCAATCACTGCCTGTAGGAAAAAGGTAAAAAAATCGCTGCAGAAAGATTCAACCGCTCTCTGCAGCGAATTCTTTTGGTTCAAAAAGCGCTGACCTGTCGGACCGTTAATAGCGTTCCCTCTCTTTATAGTGTGTATGTAGCAGTTCGTGAGATTTGTGACCAAGTGGTTCGCCGAGAAACTCCCGGTAGAGTTGTATGACTTCGGGATTCTCATGCGATTTGCGAAGTTGGAGCGACATATCCTCTTCATAGATGGCTGAAGCACGTTTCTCCCTGATCTCCTGGTTGGTGGGAATCGGCTGACCCCCTCCTCCCAGGCATCCTCCCGGACAGGCCATTACCTCGATAAAATGGACATCCATTTTCCCATCCTTAACAGCCTGCATAAGTTCCCTGGCATTTGACAATCCGTGAGCAACAGCACATTTTAACTCCACGCCTTCGAGGAATTTCCATTCATCCAGACACCCTTCAATTTTCACGGTTGCCTGTCGAATGCCTTCAAACCCACGCACCGGTGTAATATTGAGATTTTCAAAAGGCACCTCACGTCCGGTTACAATCTCATAAGCTGTTCTTAATGCAGCCTCCATCACACCTCCTGTGGCTCCGAAAATAACTGCTGCTCCCGTAGATTTCCCCATTAACTTATCATATTTATCCTCCTTCAAGAGGCTAAAATCGATCCCTGCCTGCCGGATCATTCTGGCAAGCTCCCGGGTAGTAATGACATAATCTACATCCTTATATCCACTGGACCTCATCTCCGGTCTGTCTGCTTCATATTTTTTTGCGGTGCAAGGCATAATTGAGACAGTAACAATCTTTTTAGGATCGAGATCACGGGCCTGGGCGTAATAGGTCTTTGCAAGGGCCCCAAACATTTGTTGCGGGGATTTACATGTGGACACATTCGGCAGATACTCAGGGAAAGTGTGTTCAATGAACTTCACCCATCCTGGTGAGCATGAGGTTGTCATTGGCAGCACCACGCTCTCGTCCTTTTCAACCAACGCTTTCTTTAGCCTGGTAAGAAGCTCTGTTCCCTCTTCAATGATGGTAAGATCGGCAGTAAAATCGGTATCCAACACAGAATCAAATCCCAGTCTTTTCAGCGCAGCAACCATCTTTCCGGTAACACGCTGACCCGATTCCACTCCGAGATCCTCTCCCAGTCCGACCCTTACGGCGGGAGCAGTCTGACAAACCACGTGCGTTTCCGGGTCAAGTATGGCATCCCATACCTCATCCATGTACGTTCGCTCTACGAGAGCACCTGTAGGACAGCGGTTGATGCACTGTCCGCAGTTCGTACAGATCACCTCAGCCATCGAATGATCAAAAAAGGTACTGATCTTTTGTTGATCTCCTTTGTAAGCTACAGACAGAGCATTAACCGCCTGCAGTTCGGCACATGTACGAACACAACGCTGACAGCGAATACACTTGCTGTCATCCTTTTGAATAGCCGGTGAGTAACGGTCAATCGTATACTCCTTGTGATGAATCAGGTCGAGTAATATATGGTCTCCGACACTGAATTCATTCGACAGGTTCTGTAATTCACATATTCCATTCTTATAGCACTTTGTACAGTCCGCATTGTGTTCCGACAGCAACAATTCAATCACATGCTTCCTGGCTGTTCGTACCTTCAGTGAATTGGTGAGTATTTGCATCCCTTCAGCCACGGGCGTTGCGCAAGCTGCCAACAGCGCTTTTCCTCCCAGTTGCTCAACAACACAGACCCGGCAGTTTCCTGCAACACACAGATCGTCATGATGACAAAGTACCGGAATTTTAAAATTCAGTCTTTTTGCTGCATCAAGAAGTGTGGTTCCTTCCGGAACCTCGACCATTAAACCGTTTATTGATAATTTTACCATAACTGGTGATTTTGCTTTTAAAAATTAATAGATGATCTCTTCTTTGAAATTCTCAACGATTGAACTGAACGCGTTACCCACCGACTGACCAAGGCCGCATTTAGAGGCTAATTTCATGGTGGCTGCAAGCTTAACCAGTTCATCCAGATATTTGGAGCTCTTCTCTCCCCTTTTCACAGCCTCAATGCCCAGCAACAACTGCTGGCACCCCACCCGGCAGGGTGTACATTGTCCGCATGACTCCTCTGTGAAGAAGTCAAGGTAGTTATGAAGCACATTGTACATTGATCTGGAGCTATTAAACAGCTTCATCGATCCCCCGGTCGGCACCCCCTCAAATCCAATAATTGTCTCTTCAAATTTTTTGCGGGGAACACAGAAGCCCGCTGCTCCTCCAACCTGAACCGTTTTAGTGTCTCCGTCGCCAAACAAGTCTACAAATTCCTGTACACTCATCCCCAACTCCAACTCATAAATACCGGCCTTTGGAGTATCTCCCGACACAGAAAACACCTTTGATCCGCGGGAATCCTTCGTTCCCATATCCTTGAAATGTGCCGGACCATATTTTTGAATCATCACCGTGTATACCAAAGTTTCAACGTTGTTAATGCAGGTTGGCTTGTTAAACAAACCCGATTTGGTCGGATAAGGCGGTTTGTTTCGCGGCTCGCCTCTTTTTCCTTCGATGGATTCAAACAGAGCGCTCTCCTCTCCGCATATATAGGCACCGCTTCCGAGGCGGATCAGTATCTCGAATTTGTGTCCAAACTCTTTCAACATCTGGTGAAACTCCTTCAGCTTTTCCTCAAGTTTCGGAACCAAAAATTTATATTCCCCCCTTAGATAAATGTAGCCTGTTGCTGCCCCTGTCGCCTTTGAAGCAATGGCCATGCCACAAAAAACCTTTTCCGGAACTTCATGAAGAATCTGACGGTCCTTGAAGGTACCGGGTTCTCCCTCATCCGCATTACAGACAATATACTTTTCATCTCCCTTTTCCCTGGCAGTAAACTGCCATTTCAATCCGGTGGGAAATCCAGCGCCCCCTCTGCCTTTTAATCCTGAATCAATCAATGATTGGGTGATATCCTCAGGTTTCATGGTAAGCGTTTCCTCCAGAATATCCCGGACAGCCACCTTTTCAAAAATCAGATCTACTCTTTGTGCAGGTAATTTTTTCATCTCTTCCCTGTTTTATTTTTAACTGAATCTACCGGCCCTCGAAATCGTTAATTCCTCCCTTAGCTATTTAAAAGACCTCTGATCCAAACTGTTATACCTATTTATTTTTTATATAATCCCTTAAAACCTCCGTTGCCTTTTGAGGGGTCAGTTCAGTATATGGCTCATCATTAATCAGTATTGCCGGGGCCTTATGGCACCAACCGATGCAATTGGTTTCCAGCAGACTGAATTTCCTGTCGGCCGTAGTTTCACCAAGTCTGATCTTCAGAATATCCTCAATGGTTGACAGGACCTCATGTTTTCCTTTCATGCTGCAGGAGATTGTTTTACAGATCCGGATCACATACTTTCCCCTTGGTTTTGTGTCCAGGAATGAATAAAATGTTGCCGTACCAAAAACATCTGCAGCAGAAATATTCATCTCCTTGGCCACTTCAACCAGATCCAGATCTGAAAGATATTTTTTCTCTGCAATTATATCCTGTAATACCGGTAGCAGAGAAGCCCTGGTTCTGCCATGTCTTTCGACCTTTTCCTTTACCGATTCTGTGCTTGTCATCATAGCAGTTTTCGTTTTATTATTTTAATTGAGTTTTGAAAATCATTTGCAGGTTTGTGATTCAATTCACACTATTCACTGGCGAATTTAACTGCTTTATTGTTATTTCTGTAACAGCAACCAAACTTTCGAACCCTGTTTTTGAAATTAATATTAATTCTAAATTAAAATAAGACCTTATTTATCTTTCATACTGCTATTTATGCAATTCGGTTGAATCATGCTTTTTTTTTATCTTGCAAACAAAAAAATGATCCTTTCTCATATTGTAGCCGTATCTAAAAATTTTGTCATTGGAAATAACAACAAGTTGCCCTGGAAAATGCCCGAAGATATGCGGTACTTTCACCGGGTAACGGGTGGACATGTTGTTGTTATGGGCAGAAAAAACTACAATGCCAATCGTGGTGCCCTGGAGGGACGGACCAATATTGTCATTACCAGGAACAAGAGCTTCAGCCCTTCCGATGTTATTGTCGCTGAA
>CAYOVC010000180.1:0-6140 GCA_964407305.1 uncultured Bacteroidaceae bacterium
TCTATCTCCCAATTATTCAATGAACTGTTTGTACTATCTGGATTCTATGCTAATAAAGGAAATTCAGGTTGATATAGAGGCCTGCCTTACCATCTTCCGCTTTCGCTGCCAGTCCGTAGTCGACTGTTACAATAAAGTTCTGGTTCAGCACGAAATGGATGCCTCCGCCATAACCGAGGTGCGGAACCTCTTTTGCATTCGGATCGATATGCGCAGCTGCCTCAGGAAAATCAGTCAATAAATTAGCCGGCAGATCATACTTCTGCGTTACCATACCGCCATCGAGAAACGCTGAGAGGGCGATATAGAAATTCTGCTTCAGGAACTTTGTTCTAAGTATCTTTCCGCGGAGCTCCAGGTTCCCGTAGGCGAACCCCTCCCCTACAATCCTGTTCCGCATCACACCCCGTACCGTCTTCGATCCTCCGACACCGTCAGTGGTAAGTTTTGGAGCGGTATTGAACAGGTAGGGCATCATATAGAAGGGCATCTCGCCAAAAAGCTTCCCCTGGTAGGATACCCGGCCGGCGAAATTCACCCATTCAGGGATGATGGTAAAGTACTGCCTGTGGGTAAAGACAAACCGACCATATCCATAATCCGTATTACTTAAAAATGAAGGTACATAATGCAGCTGCATCTCTGTCCAGATACCACTATACGGATTCGGCTCATTGTCGCGCGTATCGTAGATCAATCCACCCTTCAGCAAAGTATGCGATCCCCCGTTTTTCTCGTCATCCTTAATAATATCCCATTCCACATACTTGTTGTACAGGCTATTATTTGATAGTAAATCTTCCTCTTTTCCCTCGTTCAACTTGTCAACATCCACAGCATCAATGGTATTCCCGTAAAAACCGACGCCTCCCAGCCACCGGAATTTCTGTCCGATGATCTCTCCCTGGAAATTGGCCTTTATCCTTAGCAACTGCCTGGAATGCCTGTAAAAAAGGCGGTCAGAAAAATCATCGTCCGGATTTGCATCATACCCGGCAACATATTTTGCCTGGTAGCCATTGAACCCATAAAAATCGAGCGCCTGTTCCGTGAGCAGGCTTGCCTCGAAAAACGACCTGATCCCGGGTATCAGCTTGTCAGTATCCCAGGTAATCTGGTTGATCCCGCTTCCCTTCGTTGTGCGGGACCACTCCATGTAGATCGAATGATCGTACATCGGATACCGTGAGCCATCTCCAAAATGATAGAGGTTTACCAGGGCACCATACTTGAATCCCACATCAGCATCGTATGCAACAACGGGAACTCCTCCGAAGCTCCATCCTGTTTTAACCTCTTCTGATTTCTTTTCCGTGGCAGCTTCCGGCTCCTGTGCAACCAGGGCCAACGAAATAACAGATGCGATGAACATCCAGATCAGCTTTTTCATAGATTCAGTTTTTGTTTGTTGCTCAATTTAGAAATAATTTCTGCTCAACCTTACTCATTGAATCATTTTTTTCAAAATCTTAAGCCAAATAAGCCAAATCCCGGAAGCGAATACTGGAAATAGAAGAAGAAGAAATTATTCGACCGGATAACTACCTTTTTGATGTTCCTTTATGATAATTTCAATACTTTGCTTACTTTTATTTCAAATATCTGAAAATGCGAATACTAAAGCTCCTTCTCTGGCTGGTGGTCGCCCTGGCGGGACTCTTTCTTGTTTTTCTTACCTACTCAACCATAGATAATTACAAACCACCCCCTGAAGAGACTATCTATACTTCTGAACAACTACAAATCATATCCGATTCTGTCTTCAGCATGGTTACCTGGAATATCGGGTATGCCGGACTGGACAGCAGTATGGATTTTTTCTATGATGGCGGAGAAAAGGTGAGACCAGAAAAGGATGAGGTGAAAAGGAACCTGGAGCAGATCATGGTTACCCTTCAAAAATTTAGCAATTTTGATTTTATTTTGTTGCAGGAGGTTGATGAACAATCGAAAAGGAGCTATAGAATTGATCAAGCCGAAAGGATTGAAGAGTCGTTCAGCAGTTACCACGCATCTTTCGGAAAGAATTATGATGTAGCATTTGTACCCCTGCCCCCGGCAAAACCGATGGGTAAGGTTGTTTCAGGGCTGCAGACACTTTCCAAACATCATCCTGAAGAGGTGGTCCGCCACAGTTTCCCGGGTAATTACGCCTGGCCAACCAGTCTGTTTATGCTCGACAGGTGTTTTCTCGTTAACAGGTATCCGCTGCAAAACGGCAGAGAGCTTGTAATTATCAACACGCATAACTCAGCATATGACGATGGGTCACTCAGAAAACAACAGATGGAGTACCTGAAGGGATTCCTGCTCTCAGAGCATTCAAACGGAAATTATATTGTTGTAGGAGGCGACTGGAACCAGTGTCCGGCAGGGTTTGAACCTGGGTTTCCTGATGATGTTTTCGACCATGAAGATCTGACCTACATTGAAGAAGGATACCCCGATGCATCATGGAGCTGGGCATATGATCCCTCCACACCGACCAACCGCAGGGTAATGATCCCATATACCAGGGGAGAGACACCAGCAACGGTGATCGATTTTTTTCTTCTCTCACCCAATGTCGAACTGGTCTCCGTTGCAGGCATTGACCTGGATTTTGCCTGGTCCGACCATCATCCGGTGATTATGAGCTTTCAACTAACCCAATAATAACAAATTCAGCTTTATGAAAATCTTTCGTCGAATTCTACTGGGTCTCATTATCATCATCGGTTTGGGAGCCATTGCAGGTATGCTCATGCTCAACCACATCAGAAACAGGGCCGTACCCGATTATTCAGAAGACATTTCCCTGGAGAACCTCACAGATGAAGTTACGGTGATACGCGACTCGCTTGCAATTCCTCATATCTACGCTAAAACAGAGGAGGATCTATACAGGGTGGTCGGTTATCTCACCGCGCAGGACCGGCTCTGGCAGATGGACCTGATGCGCAGAATTACGACCGGCAGATTGTCCGAGATCTTTGGATCCGACATGATCACAGCCGACCAGATGTTCAGGGCTTTCGACTTCTCAAAAAAATCAGCGGACGTACTGAATAGAACAGATCCTGAAATTATAAAATGCCTTCAGGCGTATACAGATGGTGTCAACCAGTTTATCAGCAAAAACCAGAAAAAACTCTCGTTTGAATTTAGTCTGCTGGGCTATCAACCGGAAGAGTGGACCATGGTCCACACCACCAATCTCATTGGATATATGGCGTGGGACCTGACATCGGGGTGGTCATCCGATATGGCCATCTACAAAATTGCACAGGTGGTGGATCAAGCACTGGTAGAAGAACTTCTGCCATGGGACAGGGATTTCAGGACCAGGTATGTGTTTCCGGAATACATTGAAAAGCATCCGGAGCTGGTCATGAATACCATCCTTGAAGAGGCTGTAGAGGCGATCGATAAACTGGGACTGAAGGTGTTTGAAGCCTCCAACAACTGGGCCGTATCCGGAGAAAAAAGTGAAACCGGTATGCCACTGCTTGCCAATGATATGCACCTCGGGTTTATGTCGCCCGGTATCTGGTACCAGATGCACCATGTGGTTGAGGGAAAGCTGGATGTTACCGGTGTCGTTTTACCGGGCCAGCCCTATGTGATCGTCGGTCATAATGAAGACATCGCCTGGGGAATGACCAACCTCACAGTGGATAACCTCGACTTTTACCTTGAGACAATCAATCCGCAGGACTCCAACCAGTACAAGTTGAACGGCCGATGGGTGGACATGCGCATTGAAGAGGAGGTCATTAATATGAAGGGGGAGGATGAGCCTATAACCAGGATCAACCGCTTCACGCACCGGGGACCTGTTGTGAGTACTTTTAAGGGAGTAAAGGATAAAACGATCTCTGCGAGGTGGATCGGTACCGACTACAGCAATGAATTGCGATCCGCACACCTGTTTAACCGGGCCTCCAACTGGGAGGAGTTCAGGGACGCAGCATCCTCTTTTATCGCGGTTAGTCAGAATATCGTATATGCCGACAGGAATGGCAACATTGGACTTCAGGCTGCCGGCGGCGTGCCAATAAGGAGGGGTGACCATGTGATGATCTACCCGGGCGATACAACACTATACGATTGGCAAGGCATTGTTCCATTTGAAAACCTCCCCTACTCCTATAATCCGGAAAACGGGATGGTCTCCAGCGCCAACAACAAAACGGTAAGTGATGACTACCCGTATTATATAGGAACCTGGTTCTCACTGCCCAACCGGATCGACCGGATCAGGGAGATGCTCGAAGAAAAGGAGATTCATTCCGAAAGGACCTTCAGTCAGATGCACTCCGACCAGTTATCGGCGTTTGCCAGGAGACTTACCCCGGTATATCTTGATGTGTTAACGGGTCAGGTTAAAGGTGCTGCTGAAGAGGCACTCGAGGTGCTCAGGACATGGGACTACCAGATGGATAAAGCGCTGGGCGCCCCTTTAATCTTCGAGCAGATGTTCTCAGAGCTGATAGGAGCGATCTATCGAGATGAACTTGGAGAAGAGGTGTTTCCCCAGATCATCAGCAGCAATGTAATTGCCAGGTACCACATCTATACACTGGCAGAGACTATGGAGTCGGCTTGGTGCGATGATATCACGACACCGGACGTTATTGAGACATTCAGTAATAATATAATCACAGCTTACAACGCTGCCATCGACACCCTTGTCAGAATGGCAGGCGGTGATGTTCATTCCTGGGTGTACGGTGATGTGCACACCCTTACGATTGAGCACCCGATGGGCGGTGTGGATATTGTAAAAAAGCTATTCGACCCAAATCTTGGTCCATATGCCGTCGGAGGCAGTTTTCATACAGTGGCACCCTTCAGCTACCCGGTTGGAAAAAGTTACCAGGTCACCCACGGTGCCTCGCAGCGCCATATCTATTCGACGGCCGACTGGGACAAATCCAAAACGGTGATCCCTACCGGTACCTCGGGCGTTCCGGCATCTCCCTATTACGGAAACCAGACGGAACTCTACATGAACTTCAAATACCACGATGATCCCTTCAGCAGGGAGGCAGTAGAGAGAAAAATGAAATACAAAATTACCGTCAAATAGTTCCTGGAGTGTCGATGAAATGAAACCGCCGCGATGTAAAAGACAATAATTGTTGCCGCTTTGAATTAAAAGGAAATATAACCGCTGTGAAGTAAAAGGCAATAATACAGGTAATCCGAACGTAATATAATTTTTAACACATCAATAAAATCGAAAATTAGTGAAACTAAAGAAAATCCTGGGTATCGACATTGGTGGTTCGGGGGTAAAAGGAGCCATCGTTCACACAAAAAAGGGGGAACTACTGACAAAGCGTTACCGAATTCCCACCCCACAGCCGGCAACGCCTGAAGCGGTTGCAGAGGTAATCAAAAAAATCGTAAAACACTTTAAATGGAAGGGCGCCATCGGAGTAGGGTTCCCTGGAGTGATCCAGCATGGTGTTGCCAGGACAGCCGCCAACCTGGACGACAGCTGGATAGACACGGATCTCAATAAATTGTTCAGCGAAAAAACCGGCTGTAATGTCCATGTGGTGAATGACGCCGATGCTGCGGGAATGGCGGAGATGAAATTCGGATCGGGTAAGGGTTACCTTGGCGTAGCGCTTCTTGTTACTGTGGGAACGGGACTGGGCACGGTAGTGTTTGCCAATGGAAACCTACTGCCAAATATGGAGATGGGGCATATCCTGCTGCACGGGAAGGATGCTGAGCTTTATGCATCAGATGCAGCAAGGAAGGCCAATGAACTTTCGTGGGAAGAATGGGCCGGCAGGTTCAATGAGTACCTCAACCGGATGGAGGAGCTGCTCTGGCCCGACCTGATCATCATCGGCGGTGGTGCCAGCAAGAAGGATGATGCATTTATTCCGCACCTGAAAACCAGGGTAAAGGTCGTTCCGGCAACTTTGCTCAATGAGGCGGGGATCATAGGGGCCGCTCTTACCAGCAAATACTACAACAAGCTGGAAAAGAAAGAGAAAGAGGAAAAGGATTAACCGCATAGTCCGGTTTAAACAACAACGAAAACACATGTCTCTACAGACATGGCGCCCCGCTGGGGCTATACATGTCGCTCCTCCGGAGCTGGGGTTCCATATGGGCCGTTCGTTCTACAGACATGGCGC
>CAYOVC010000181.1:0-6087 GCA_964407305.1 uncultured Bacteroidaceae bacterium
GGGAGCAATGAAAATTACTTCCGTAAATCACTGATTAAAATTGATTTACACGGCAAGGTTTTAACTGGAGATGATATACGGAAGGCTGTTCTCAGGCTATATGCAAACAAAACAGCGTATTGTAATATTGTTGCTTCTGTCATTGCCGATAACTGGACAGAAACCGGAGTGACATGGGCAAATGCTCCTGCTTTAGAAGATCAAATCGCCTCTGTGGAAATAACTTATGAGAATACCTGGTACGATTGGGATATTACAGATTATTTTATAGCTCAGATGAACGAGGACAGTGTGGTTTCCATTTGTCTGCAAGATCATTCAGCGGCAAATGAAATCATCTATTTTAACAGCCGGGAGGCAGCAGATCACCACCCTGAGCTTGTTTTAAGTATGGCAGATACACAAAGCTCCACAGCAGATTATAACTCCGGATTTGAAATTAATATTTATCCAAACCCTGTAAGAAATTTGTTAAGTATCGCATCTCCTGTTTGTGGAATCGATTACCTGGCCATATACAGCTTATCTGGACAGCTGATGCTTTCGCGTCATTCCGTCGGGCATTCAGCTTCATTCAACATTGAGCATCTTGGGGAAAGCACCTATCTGCTAAAAGCACAAGGCGACTTTGGATCCCGGGTCGTTAAATTTGTTAAGACCTTTTAAATCAAAATACCAGAGCTATGTCTAACAAGATCCTTCCAATCCTCATCCTGACTTTAACTATTTTAATTATCCCAGCCATTTCTGTCTCCGCACAGGAGTATTATTTCCAGAAAGATTTTGAGGATGGTGCAAGTAACAATTCCCCGGATTGGATCATCGGCGGAGAAGGAGTGGCATCCACAAACGGCGGTATGGAGGGAGGAGGAGATAACGGAGATTATCCATTTGTCCTTAACAATGTATCATTAAATAAGAAGAATCTTTCGACAGACAATACCGGTGTTCTATCCATCACGGCTTCCTGCAACACAGTTTCCCAGGAACCGATCATCTTCTCTGAATCTGCACCCGGCTCTATGCTTTATTTGGCGCAGGATTCCATTTCCCTGGAAGATAACGTCACTATTGATGTGGAGCCAATTAATCCGGATGCCTCTGTGATTATTGACTCCCCACCGGATCCGGATCCCGGCTCTTCAGATACAATCCAGTTTACCGTTACTTCTGCTGATGGCAGCAATTCATCCACATACAAAGTGGTTGTGGCAAGATCAACTTATTTCTGTAAAATTGGTTTCCTAGGCAGAGAAAGCGCTCGTCCTGATGGCTGGTCTGCCGGTGGAGGAATATATGCAACCAGTTCGCGCGGCGATTATGGTCTGTACCCCGGAATCAATGGTTTCAGAATCTATATTAATAGCAGTAACATAAAGGGACATCTCGACAGCCCTGTGTTTTCTTCTGCGGGCACGCTTACATTTGCCGCAAAATTTTCCAAGACTGATGATGAGCCGTTGCTTGTTTCCATCAGTAGAGATGGCGGCGCAAGCTGGACCGTCCCGGAAACATACACACCTTCAGATGGAAGAATTCCGTCCTATAGCGGGGAGGAAAGTATAGATACCCTCGCGCTTCAGACACTGGTGATCGACGAGACCAGACCAGTGATGATCCGCTTCAGCTATGAAGGTGCATCCACTACCCCGCGGACCATGATAGACGATATTGCGCTCACTCCCGCTGCCGGCGTGGCTTCAGGAAACATTATTGTCTTGCCCCGCTTCATCACCTCGAACATGGTTGTACAGAGAAATGTTCCTGTCAGGATATGGGGATGGGCTGAAAAAGGTGCCAGTATAACAGGCACATTCGAAGGAAACGGAACTATCAGTCGGGATACAGTGGAAACAGGAAATACAGGAAAATGGGAACTGACATTCCCTGTCCGTGAGGCGACCGCAACGGCCTGCTCAATAAATATTCAAATTGAAGATACGCCAGAAAGTAATATCCTGCTGGAGAATATCCTGATCGGAGATGTATGGTTTGCAGGTGGCCAGCCCAATATGCAAAAAAAAGCGAGTCACCTTATTGAGGCGGATGAGGTCATCGCCAATGCAGACCTCTATCCACAGATACGATCTTTTAGAGCTTCCTACCAGATGTCGACCTCGCCGCTTGATGATGTAGGAGAGTCTTCCCTCGGTTGGATGGAATGCAATAGCGAAACAACAGGCGACAATATTTCCGCGGTGGCCTATATTTTTGCACTTAATGTACACATAAGTGAAAATATTCCTATCGGGATTATCCAGTCATACCGTGGCGGTACAGAGGTCGAAACATGGATGAGCCAGGAGAAGATTATTTCCGATGAGAACCTGTTCAGAGTAAGGACACGTCAGGACGCAAAGGATCCTGAAGCAGCCGATGCATACAGGAATTACCCCTCCATCCACTTCAATGGCCAGGTGTATCCATTCACTTCCACTCCCATTAAAGGGTTTGTGTTTTACCAGGGAGAAAGTAACACAAAAAGGGGACTGGAATATGGTCGTATGATGGAAGCCTTGATTGATGACTGGCGATCGCAGTGGAATATGGGATCACTCCCCTTCTATTACGTACAACTCTTTAACATGGGCATTACTTCCAGCCGCCTGTACGAAGAAGGTAACTGGCAGGATACAAGGGATCAGCAACTGGGATTTTTGTACAGGGAGATAGAGAATATCGGGATGGCAGTCAGTATTGACACCAACGAGGATCCCGATAACAGCGACGCCAGCATCAGGATCCATCCGAAAAATAAGAAACCGATTGGTGAAAGGTTGGCCCTGCTTGCCATTCAACGTACCTATGCAAGGGATACCTTGGGCACAAGCCCTATTCCTTCCGGAAGCTATGTAAGCGATGGTAAGGTGTATGTCCATTTCTCAGATGTTGGCACAGGTCTTAAAGCAAGTCAATTGAGCGAGCAACTAAAAGGATTTGTGGTGTCCGGTGCAGACAGGAATTTCGTCGCTGCCGATGCAGTAATCATCAACGACAGTACACTTGCGATATCATCTGATGCTGTCTCTGAACCAGTGGCAGCCCGGTATGGATGGTCGAAGAATCCCGACTGTAACCTGGTGAATGGCGCGAACCTGCCAGCTTCCCCTTTCCGGACTGACAACTGGCCTTCCGGGTACAATTATGATGAGGCTGCAGCCCGAAACAATGCAGATCTGTATGGCATCAGAATAAACGGTGTGTTCTGGGATCCCTTCGATAATAACACGAAAAACATGATCGTAGATATCCCGGAGTCTGTGACAAGTGTGCATGTGAGCCCTGAGCCGGTGAGCCTGGTGTCGGATATAGCCACCTCTCAGCCGATAGATATAAACGGCACAGAAGGTGAGCGGACGGCAACCATTCAGGTTACTTCGTATGACGGAAACGTTCAAAATACATACACAATCCTGTTTAACAGGGTTCCAAACCTAGATCTTTTCTTTGCTCTCGGACAGTCGAACATGGCGGGAAGGGCACCCATTACAAAGGAAGTATCAGGCCCAATTGATGGTATCAGTCTTTTCAATGATTTAAACAATTGGGAAATGGCTGCAAATCCAATGAACGCCTATTCCAATATCAGGACTGATACAGACTTTAATAACCTCAAGATCCATACACTGGACGGTAAAATGGTATTGCAATCCCGGGAGCCCCGGAATATTGACATTGCTTTCCTTCCTACCGGGATCTATTTTACCACAGTGAATATGACTACCGGAACAGTATGCGAGCAATTTATCAAACATTGAAAAAAAGCACTTAGCAAATTATATAAAATTGACCAATGAAAGCATTTGAAGTAAAAAATCCAGATCTGCAGAAGAGTCCTTATACAGGCATGACAAAACAGCACTATATTGTTTGTGCCAAATATTTATTGGAGAGAGCATTTAAACATGTTGATTCTCTTGAATCACCATTAACTTTTCCAATTGTCCCGGGGAAAACATATCCGCAATCTAATGATCCTGACTGGCGCTTTCGCTCCCTTGAATTTGAAGCACTGGAAAGAACCTTTACCCTGGCCGGTCCATTGATTCATATTGATCCCGAAATTGAGATTAAAGGAATAAAACTAAGGGAGTATTATTGTCTGCACCTATATAATGCATTAACCCCCGGCCACTCCAACTCGCTTCCATTACCTGAAGATTTACCTGATGCTACATATCAGTTTACTTGCGAATTTGGTGGGTTATTCAAAACGCTGCTTCTAATACCTGAAACGCTGTGGCCATTTTTTTCCAAAAAGCAACAGGATGAAATGTCTGCAACAATTTCAAAATGGGGCCACCACCGCACCACACAAAATAACTGGCGTATTTTTAATATTACAACGCTTTCTTTTTTAAAGAAATACGGGTATGAAATTGATGAGGCCCTTTTAAAAAACCATATACATTGGGTAGCCTCTTATCATTCCGGCGACGGGTGGTACCTGGAACAAACCTATAATTATTATTCCATCAGCTTATTCATTGTTTATACCACAATCTGGAACAGAACTTTTGGTGATGAATATTATCCTGAAGTCGCTTCAATTATTGAAAAATCTGCTCAAAACTTAATGAAATCACTAACCAGCTTTTTTGGTCGTGATGGATACATCAATATGTGGTCGAGGAGTATTTGCTACCGTACCTGGGTTTCCGGTGCATTACCGGTTGCATTTATGCTAAAGGAAAAAGATGCTATAGATCCAGGCTTCGCCCGCAGGCTTTGTTCTGGCTCATTACTGCAATTTGTTACAAGGGAAGATTTCTTTGTTAACGATATTCCGAGTCTGGGCTTTTACGGTCAGAGAGACTATATGGTACAGAATTACAGCTGCCCGGCAAGTCCCTTTATTATGTTTTTACCATTCATATGCCTCACGTTACCTGATGATTCGCCGTTTTGGACTGCCACTGAAAATGAGGGTTTCTGGCATGATCTGGGGAAAGAGTCAAAAAAGACAATTCTTAATAGTCCCGGATTGGCTTTGGTTAACCATGGAAAAACCGGCGCTTCTGAAATTATACCCGGGAAAGTATACTACGACGACCCGAATTATTCAAAATTAGCCTACAACACACATTTCCCATGGGAAGATCATAATCAGGAAGGGGGTACTTCAATGGAATATAGCTTCAAAAGCAATGATCCAAGAGACGCCCGGGGAGATGATATCAATTTCTATCTCACAGGAAAAGCAGAAGAAAACAGTTCGGAAAAGAATAACTATTTCAGCATCGCTCAGAGCATGCTCTTTAATGGTTATGAGAACGGAGTATTATACCGACAGGCGATAATGCGAAAACCCCCTAATAATGGCGTTGGTTATATTTTAGACCTGGCTGAGATTACTATTCCCGCAGGAGTTATACGGGTCGACCGCAGTAGGTTGGCTTTTGAATATGAACTTACCCTTGGTCATTACGGTATACCTCACATCAACAACGTAAAAGCTGATGTGAAAAAATACGAAAAAGAAAACAGTCATATTATTACAGTTTCTGTGCCCGGCAGAAAACTGGCACTCATTACTTACCATGGCTGGGATGAACTAAAACACAGGGTCCATTCCGGGAATAATGCGGAAGCCGATGAAAGTACTGTGTTGTATGCATATAAGAAAAGAATGGACAAAAATCCTGAGATGGAGTTGATGATAGCAGTAATGTTACACAAATTGGATGATACAGAATGGACTGAAGAAGAATTATCTCCTGTCTCGAAAATTGAAATTCTTGATATTACACCATCAGGTTCTCCATTGGGCGCTAATATCAGATTAAAAAATGGTGATAATTATTTAGTTGATTTTGTAAATATTGACGGCAAAAGAACTTGTTAAAAATGAAACCTATGATAAAACTATTCAAAAAAAACTTGTGGGTCCTGGGCATAGCTTTAGTTATGACAGCGTGTACATTTCTGGGGCAATGAATTAAACAGTGAATTACCAAATATTGGGATATGTGCAAGTAAGAATTAACAACAAACCTTTAACTATGATAGTTGCCTGAATACGCCATAAAAACCTACATAATGAAAAAACTGAAACTACTAGTCACGATTGCTTTGATATTCTCCTCT
>CAYOVC010000182.1:0-4263 GCA_964407305.1 uncultured Bacteroidaceae bacterium
CATCCCGATCTGTGTGTCGTTGTCTACATTCACCAGGTCCTCCAGGCTCTTCACCATGGCGAAGAAGACCTGCGAGTCGCCGTTCCAGACGAACAGCCTGTCGATATTTACCAATGAAGGGTTGATCTTCTTGAATTTAAGCACCTCGCGATCATTGTTCAGCAGCACATAGATCGGGATATAAGGATATTCATTCTTGACGCTGCCGGCGATCACCATCGGGGCCTCCTTGTCGTTTCCCACCATAAGGATCACCAGGTCGAAATGGTGCGAGGCGAGCTGCTCCATCGCCTCCTCGTAGGTCGACACCCCTGTCACCCGCGGCATGGAGGTAAGGTTAAGCTGGTGGTATTCACCCAGGATATGTTCGGAAAAACGTCCCTCCTTCTCTATACTGAAGGCATCGTAGAGTGTTGAGACCAGGAGGATCTCCTTCACCTTGTAGGGCATCAGGTCGTGAAAGATATCGCGGTTGGCGTTCTGCTTGGTGAGAAACTTCTGCAGCAGCATGCGGGAATTGACCTCGGAGGATTTGTCGAACTGACTGATCTCCTTACGGATAAACTCCTTTTCGGCCGATTGCTTGAACAATTTCTGCGCTGCCTGGGTATTGAGGTAGCTCTCGATGATGCTGGCCAGGTTCTGGATGAGGTGGCGCTCCTCCTTCAAAAACGGACCCTCATCAATCTCTTTGAACTCTTTGAGGTAGTAGATACATATCTCGCCGTCGCGGCCATCGAGTGCTGTAAAGCGCTGCGACTGCTTCCATTTGCTCTCCCTGAAGCCAGGACTGGTAAATATCTTGTCCTCCAGCCTGATACTTGCGACGGTCATTTCGGGATACTGCCAGGCGGGCGGAAGGATGCGCACGATGTGACTGAGTGTTTGGTCCACCGGACGGTTTTCCCTGACGATCTGTGTTGCCTGGTTGATGCACGACAGCTCCTTCAGGCGCTCCTTACGCTCAGCAATCAGTCGTTGTATTTCCTCTTCCGTGTGTATATTGGGTGCCATTGTGTTCTATACTTTTGCCGCACCCCGGTTACCGGGTTTTCAGGCAACAGGATAATAATACGAATAATTCCTTAAAAAAGGAGAACATGGCGGTCAGGAAATTGCAAGCAGCAATCATGTTAATCGTCAATCCTGAAAGTGTTCCCGCTCCCGATCAGATCGTTGACCGTTTTGAGTTTCGTCTCCTGCCTGGCCTGCTGCACCTGGTCGTGCATCATCGACTCAAATACGGTTGATTCCGCTGCCCTTATCACGCCCATCGCCACCGGAAAACCCGGCAATCCCATGCGCACCAGGTTATAGTGTGTGGCGTCGTCGGGGTCGGTTGCATCGTGCACGATCAGGTCCTTCTCCGTGATCCCGTTCTCCCCGATCGTTACCACCTCCAATTTGTTGCGATTGTATCGGATCCCTTTGCTCCTCTCTTTTCCAAAGATCATCGGTTCACCATGCTTCAGGTAGATCTGGTGGTCCTTCCGCACATCTTTCCCGGTGATATCCTTGTGCACCTCATTGGCAAAGATCACGCAGTTAAGCAGCACCTCCACCACCGATGTTCCCTTGTGGTTCGCTGCCTGCAGGATCACATCCTTCATCATCTTCGGGTCGCTGTCGACCACCCGTGCGAAAAATGTTCCCTGCGCCCCCATCGTGAGTTCACCTGGTTGAAAAGCATTCTCAATGGTACCCTCGGGGGAGGTTTTTGTAACACTTCCCTTCGGCGTGGTAGGGGAATACTGTCCCTTGGTGAGCCCATAGATCTTGTTATTGAACAGGATGATATTCACATTGATATTACGGCGGATGATATGGATGAAGTGGTTCCCGCCGATCGCCATGCTGTCGCCGTCGCCCGTCATCACCCATACGCTGAGGTTCGGATTGGCGATCTTCACACCCGAGGCGATGGCGGATGCACGTCCGTGCAGGCTGTGGAAGCCGTATGCATCGATGTAGTATGGAAAGCGGCTGGAGCAGCCGATCCCCGACACAAACACCACGTCCTCTTTTTGTACACCTGTTTCGGGGAGTACCTGTTGTATTGAAGCGAGCACCGAGTGGGCGCCGCATCCGGCACACCATTTCACTGCGGTATCGAGTTTAAAATCTGCTTTTGAAAGCATGCCTGTATCTTTGGTTGCCTCTGTCATGATTCAATCTTTTTTGTTTCAACGGTTAAATCGCTTGTCTCCAGCACCTCCCTGAACTTATCCTTCAGTTCGGAGATAAAGAACGGGAGTCCCTGCACCTTGTTATATTGCTGAAAGTTGTATTGCTGAAAGTTCGACCTGAGGTGGCTCACGAACTGACCGAGGTTGATCTCACAGACGATCCGTTTTTTGAAGCTGCCGAGCACCTCCCCGGTATTTTTCGGGAGCGGATGGATATAGTTGAACTGCGCCAGGCTGATGCTCAACCCCTCCTTCTGCAGGTCCTTCACCGCGCTCACCAGTCCGCCATATGTTCCGCCCCATCCGATCACCAGCAGGTCGCCGGTCTTCTCGCCGATCACCCTGAGTTCCGGGATATCGTCGACCACGCGTTCGACCTTCTGCTGGCGGTTTTTCACCATGATCTCATGGTTCAGCGGATCGTGCGACACGTTTCCGGTCAGATCCTCCTTCTCCAGTCCGCCGATCCTGTGCCTGAGTCCATCCTGACCGGGGATTGCCCATTGTCTGTTCATCTTTTCAGGATCGCGTTTGTAGGGCTGGTATTCGGGATCGTTATCTGCCACCAGCGGTGGATTGATCTCCGGCAGGTTGTTCGTATCCGGGATCTGCCAGAGCTCTGAGCCGTTGGCCAGGTAGCCATCGGTAAGCAGGATCACCGGGGTCATGTGCTCCAGCGAAAGCCTTGCCGCCTCGAAGGCATAATGGAAGCAGTTGGCCGGTGTGGAGGCTGCGATGACGATCATCGGCGACTCCCCGCTTCTGCCGTAGAGTGCCTGCATCAGGTCCGATTGTTCGGTTTTCGTGGGAAGGCCGGTTGAGGGGCCGCCACGCTGCACGTTCACGATCACCAGGGGCAGCTCGGTGATCACCGCCAGTCCGGCCGCCTCCCCCTTGAGTGCCAGTCCGGGTCCTGATGTTGTTGTTACACCAAGTTTTCCGGCAAAAGAGGCACCGATCGCGGAGCAGATACCTGCGATCTCATCCTCAGCCTGGAAAGCTATTGCGCCGAGGTGCTTGCGGCCAGCGATCTCCTGCAGGATCTCTGTTGCAGGCGTGATGGGATAGGAGCCGAGAAACAGTTCGAGTCCGGCTTTTTCTGCAGCGGACAGCAATCCCCACGCCGTGGCCTGGTTCCCTGTAATATTCCTGAAGAGTCCCTTTTTGTCCTTCATCGGGTCGACCAAAAAAGTGGTAGATAGCGCCTCGATCGTCTCGGCATAGTTATAACCGGCATTCAGCACTGCCACGTTCGCTTTGACAACATCGGGCTTCGACTTGAACTTGTTGGAAAGATAAATCTCTCCCAGCTTAAGGTCCCTGTTGAAGAGCCAGTAGAGCATCCCTGCCACGAACTGGTTTCTCATTTTATCGGCCGTTTTTACATCCACGCCGAATTGCTTTGCCGTATCTCGGGTAAGGTTGGTGATCGGGGCCTTCACCACGTTGTAGCCTTCGAGGGAGTTATCGTGCAGCGGGTCCTCCGTATATCCTGCCTTTTTATAGTGTTTGTTATCGAAATGGTCGATATCGATGAGGATTGTCGCCCCGTTCTTCACCCAATTCATATTGGCCTTCAGCGCTGCGGGATTCATCGCCACCAGCACATCGGCCTGGTCGCCCGGTGTGTTCACCTCGGTATGACCGATATGTACCTGGAAGCCTGAGACACCTGCGATGGTACCTTGTGGCGCCCGTATCTCCGAGGGATAATCGGGAAACGTTGAGAGGTCGTTTCCGACAAACGCCGAGGTATCGGAGAATTGCGAACCTGTAAACTGCATTCCATCGCCGGAGTCACCGGCAAACTTCACAACGACCTGGTCAAGTTGCACGACTTTATGATTTTTTGTCATAATTACACCTGGTAGTTAATTGTTTTCAACCATCAATCATTTATCATTTATACCATGGCTATGATGCAGCAGGAAACTCATTGCTTTGCAGATCACAGCCGGATCCCCTTTTCTGGCCTCTCCTCAATGATAAGGAGTTCAATGGAACAAAGTTACCTATTTTTATATAGATGATTCGGTTAAAAAAATGCTTTTTTAACATATCCTGTACAGACATAGCA
>CAYOVC010000182.1:4363-6069 GCA_964407305.1 uncultured Bacteroidaceae bacterium
AATGAATCCGCATGATCACAACCGAAGCTAAAGCTCCGTCAGGAGCAACATGTATAGCCCCGGCGGGGCTGGGGTTCCATGTATAGCCCCGGCGGGGGCGACATGTCTGTAGCACGGTCAGCGAAGAAAATAATCCAAATTTTTTAACAGGAGTTCCGGTTGTTCCGCGTGCAGCCAATGTCCGGCAGCGGGAATCGAAACAATCTCCGCGGTCGGGAATATCTTTCTGATCAGCGCATGATGTTCCGGAGCGATATAGTCAGATTCTGCACCCCTTACGAACAGAACAGGAAAACCCTTCAGTCCGCCTTTCGCCACCACCTCCTCAAAGGGCAGAGCGTCCATGATCTCATCCAGGTTGCTGCGCAATGCGGGAAGGTTCATTTTCCATGTAAACCGCTGCTCCTTGTCACGCGTAAGATTTTTCAACAGGAACATCCGCACCCGTTCGGATCCGATCGCAGTTGAAAGCGCCTTCGACACCTCCTCACGCGATCCGGCTGCCTCCAGGTCGACCGACAGCATGGCGTCGATCATTTTGACATGGTTGGCTGCAATGGGAGAGTTCATGGCCAGGTCGTGATAGGCCACCGGGGCAATATCCACAACAACGAGCGACTCTACCCTTTCGGGGCACTCCATGGCAAAGAGCATGGCGGTCTTCCCGCCCATTGAATGGCCCAGCAGCGCCGCCTTTTCGATCCCGCGATCATCCATAAATTCGCACAGATCGCTGCTCATGGCCCGGTAGTCGTGCCGGTCGTCCTGCGGGGAGTCGCCATGGTTGCGCTGGTCGGGAACAAACACCTCGAACTGGTCGGACAGTTCGCGCGCTATACTCACCCAGTTGTCTGACGCTCCGTACAGACCATGAAGAATAATCAGCGGCGGACCCGCCTCCCCGTATTTCCTGTAAAAAAGTTTCATGTTCAAATATTTTGTCTGTATCCATTGCACCCGGATACCTCTCTCGCCGGGACCATTTATGGACCACGCCTATCGGCCATTCCCTGGTCGGCCTACCCCTGGGCAGTCTTCCCCCGGGCAGTTTACCCCTGGGCAGTTTACCACTGGTCAGCCTATCCCTCTTCAGCCTTCCCCCGGGCAGTTTACCCCTGGTCTGTCTTCCCCCGGGCAGCCTATCCCTCTTCAGTCTTCCCCCGGGCAGTTTAGCCCTGGGCAGTCTTCCCCCGGGCAGCCTATCCCTCTTCAGCCTTCCCCCGGGCAGTTTAGCCCTGGGCAGCTACTCCCTGTTCAGCGATCCTCTGATCTCATATACTCTTCAGAGAGCAGCGCGATCCACTCCGAGATCGCTCCAAAAGCCTGTTGTGTCTCCTCCGTGATCTCCTTCTTCTGCAGCTTCAGGATCAGTAATCCGTACAAGCCGTTCAGCGCCAGTTGCACATCATTCTCCCGGCTGTGTCCGGCACGCATCCGCAGGGCATCGATATTCGTCTTCGCCCTGTCATATGCATCCTTGAACTCATTGTTCAGCGGCCGGTGCAGCAGCTCAACGTTCAGGCCGTTCATTTTCTCAGCGATCTCCAGCAAAAAATCCATATGTCCACTCTGCTGCTTCCCCTCACTTTCCATCTTGTGTATCAAACCTTTGTACCATTCGAGCATCTCACGTTTCACACCGTATTCGACATCGAACTGACTGATCACCGTCTGGTCGATCCTTACCGGGTCGAACCCACTGGCAC
>CAYOVC010000183.1:0-4388 GCA_964407305.1 uncultured Bacteroidaceae bacterium
CCTTTGTTGATTGGTGAAAGATGGTGGATCTGTACACCGACATTTCCGGTGGGGTGTGGACCTCTGAAATATTGGCGTTCCACATGCTTGGCCGCTGTGTAGGCTTTCGCTGCCGGGTAACGCACATCCAGTCCGAGATAAATTTTTCCGTCGGTCAGCCTCTTCAGTGCATCAATCCCTGCTTGAAATTCCTTCTCACTGTCCTTCATGATAAAATCATAGTCGGGCGCCAGCGGGGCCGTATCGAAACCGGAGATAAAAATATCACGCGGCACATCAGATGGCGAAGCAACAATACCATAGGGCCGTTGAATGATTGTGGGCCACAGACCGCTTTCGATCAGGTTTTCAACCACCTGTTCACGGGTCATGGAAGCCGGATCCCCCTTTTTAAACGTCTCAGCGGTATCCTTGCCATCGTCCTCGATCAGCACCTCAATGATCCTCCGGCGCTCACCCCTTACGATCTTCTGAACAATACCGCTTACCGGTGAGCTGTACTTAATCTCCGGACGGTACTTGTCATAGAAGATGGTGGTGCCAACCTTCACCTCTTCACAGGGCTTTTTCACAATCTTGGGTGTCAGTCCGTGAAAATCTACTGGCTTGACTGCATACATCTTCGACCTTGGGGCCTTCATGAATATCTTGTCGGCACTACCCTTTAACTTGATATCCAGGCCTTTTCGTATCTTGATAACTTCAGACATTTTTTTCTCAGTTCAATATGAAATGATTTGATCAACAAAATTAGCTATTTTTGTGAATCAACAAACAGATATATTTAAACATTTAAATTCATTGATTTGTTTATAAAAACAGACAGACAATTCATCCGCTACAGACGTGTTATACAACATTTATGGCACAAACATTGTACATTAGACCGTATGTATAACAGTCAACACTCAAACAATCGGCCAATGCTAAGATTTTTACTGGTATCCTTTTACCTGATGCTAACGATCATGAACTCCTCATCGCTGTTTGCGGCAACCAGGGAAGGGGTATTTGACGAACAGGGTGTGGCACGCGAAATGGTGCTTGACGAGCAGATCAAGACCATTCAACTGTACAGGGAGGGCTGGATCAACAGTTACCCGGTCATGCTGCACAACGATGTGGTACCTCTTGTCCTGGAGTTCGATGAGTTATCGAATACCGAAAGTGATTTCACCTACTTGATATATCACTGCGATGCCAACTGGACCAGGTCGGAGCTGTTTGAACAGGAGTACATGGAGGGCCTTTTTGGTCAGCGCATCATGGATGCAACGCCCTCATTCAACACCTATTTCAGCTACTACCACTATACCCTGAGATTGCCCAATGATGATATCTCCCTCACAAGGTCGGGAAACTATATCCTTGCCGTTTACAGGTATGACGAACTGGTTTTCACCCGCCGCTTCCTGGTCTCCGAGGCAGCGGTGAGCATCCGTGCCAGGGCCGGTCGACCGGTGCTTTCGAAATACCGGGAGAACAGTCACGAGGTAGATATTACCGTGGAGCATCCCGGCTACAGGATCGATGATCCCTACCGGGAGACCACCCTGTCGATCTACCAGAACGGGATATGGGATTTTGAGATCTCCGGTTTGCAACCCCTGTTCGTTAACCCTGGCGAACTGGTGTACGATTACCAGGAGGAGAATATTTTTCCCGCGGGCAATGAGTTCAGGATGTTCAATACGAGGAACACCCAGGTGAGGGAGTACCACATACAGGAGATCGGGTACCTCGACTATTTCCATTTTCACCTGAAGCCTGACAGGCCCAATCCGGCGCACCTCTATTTTGATCGTGACGACCTGAACGGCAGGTCATTTATCGAGGCGGTTCGGACGCGCGATCCCGCGGTAGAGGCCGATTATGTATACGTGCACTTCACACTGCAAATGCCCTTCCCGCTTGATGGTGGCGATGTGTACATCGCGGGAGAATGCACCAACTGGCAGTTCACAGAGATGAACAAAATGGCGTATGACCATGAATCGCAGGCTTACCGGGGAACGCTGCTCCTGAAGCAGGGTGCGCACAATTACCGGTACATCTTTTTGCCGGATAACCGCAACACCTTTGAGTTATCTGAGATCGAGGGAAGTCATTACCAGACCAAAAATGAATACCTGATTCTTTTTTACCACCGGCCACAGGGCGAACGGTACGACCGCCTTGTTGGGCACCAGGTGATCCACTCCACCGCCGGGTAGAAGGTGCAAGCACCCACCAGTATGATGCCACTGAAAATGATGCTCAATTTAGCCCGGCTTCACTACAGGAGGAAAACAAACAGCCATGACACCCCGGCAATAATCGCCAGCAGGGTAAAACCGAGCAACGGCTGGTTGGAATTCTTCTCACCGATCTCCCTGATCGTCTCGCACCAGTAGGTGGGCGTGCCCTCTTCCCGCATGTTGTAGAGCTCAAAGCTGACGTTCCCCAAATAAGCTACCAGCACCGCAACCACCAGTCCGCCGAACAGTGCAAACATCACGCCAACAAACAGGTAAAGTATGGGCATCTGGGCCCTCACCCGCTTGATCTCCTGCAGGTCGGCATTCATCGTTGCAATGCACTCTTTCTGATGCGCCTCCCAATTGAGATACGCCTCCTCCAGGTCGAGTCTTTCCGCCGACAGCATCGCGATCCCATCGGACCCCCCGTCTTCTGCTCCCAGGGCCCTGATCCGCTCGATTTCTCCATTGATCGATGCCACCTCTTTTTCGAATGCGGCCCTTCTTATCTCGAGCTGATCGCCGGCATTACTGGTGCTCTCTTTGAGCGACTGAAGCTGCCTATAGTTCCGCAGCTCCTCAAAATAAACCGGTGCCATGAGCGGAACCTCCTGGTAGCGTTGCAATCTTTTGATCCGGATATCTGTACGGTAGGCGTCGAGGGATCCCATCCCGGCCGATTGATCTGAAAGATTTTCGATACGCACCTGCAGAATGTTGTCCTTCACCTTTTCAGTGATGTTAAAAACCAGGAGCATCACCAGGATGGGAATCACCAGCAGCAGTGATCCGAAAAGCGCCGACGGGATGCCGGCAAAGGTATACCGCAGGAACCTTCTGGCGATCACCCGGAGAAAACCCAAGCTGCTCTCAAGGTTATTATCATGCTCCGGCCGGTATAAAATATGTGTTGGCAGGATGGATGTCGAAAAAAAGAGAATCACTGTCAGAAAAATCAACAACAGCGAGATGGCCATGTTGATGTTCAGCGATATACCCAGCAGACTCATGGAGAGGTTGGGGATCCATCCCAGGAGGTTCAGAACGATTGTTGCGGTGATCAGTACGAGTGCAACCAGCAGGTAGAACAGGACCGAACGTACCGCATCAAATCCGTTGCGGTATGCTGCGCGCACGGCGGAGTGGTTCTCCTTTTCCCTCTGCTCGAAGCGCAGGGCGGCAATCTCACCGTACGACCAAACCAGGGGGATGATGGCAAAGACTGTGCTGAGAACGACCAGCTGTGGCAGACCGGTGATCTGCCCGATGGCATAGAAGAGGAAGACAATGAACAACGCGGGCACCGTGCCCCACAATGCGATGATATAGAAGTTCTGGTTTACGCTGATCTTCATGTTCTTAAAGGCGACCCGGTAGATCCACCAGGACCAGTTGATCAGGTAATGGAGGATCATCTTAAAGAGGAAGATGAAGGGCGGAAAGAGCTGCCTGAGCAGCCAGATCGCTGCATGGATGATCCAGTAAATGATGGTTTTGATCAACAGCAGGAATTCGGCGAACAGTATAAACAGCAGGTAGACACCCCAGAGCGACCATACCAACAGGTCGTATGCCAGTCCGAACAGGTTAACGATCCACTTAAAAAGGTTCCAGAAGCCCCCCTTTTTATTCAGGAAGGTGTCGGATTGGTTGAGTCCGAAGAGGAACCGCGGCTTTTCACCGGTGATCCGGAAATCCAGGAAGGCAAAGAGCAAAAAGCATCCCGCTGCAAGCAGGATGGTTGCAAACTGGCTGTTAACAAAAGGATGACGTGATGCAGCTGTGAATACTGCTCCGGCCAGCATAAGGGCAAGAATCTTCCTGATGTAGAGTGTCACTTTTTCCATCATGGATAGTTAGGGTTAATATTTCCGAAATCAATGTTAGTAAAAATGTTTGTAAAAACCTAACAGACATGACGCCCCTGACGGGGCTATACATGTCGCCCCTGACGGGGCTGGGGTTTCATGCAGGCAGACCGATCTACAGACATTTCGCTCCTCCGGAGCAATGATAGCTCCGTTGGGAGCCTGATGTCTGTAAACGAAATGTTCTAACGAAGCCTTACCAGCCCCAGCGGGGCGACATGTCTGTAGACGAAATGTTCTAACGAAGCCTTACCAGCCCCAGCGGGGCGACATGTCTGTAGAC
>CAYOVC010000183.1:4488-5938 GCA_964407305.1 uncultured Bacteroidaceae bacterium
GAAATGTTCTAACGAAGCCTTACCAGCCCCAGCGGGGCGACATGTCTGTAGCATGAACGATTGGGAATATTTATTCCCTTAGCCTGTCAGCCAACACCGGAGCCCTTGATCAAATAATTACGAACATAATCCCGAACCCCTTCCCCAAGCGGGGTAAAAGGCATTTGATACCCTGCGTTCCGCAGTTTATCCATTTTCGCACAGGTATAGTATTGGTATTTATCGCGGATCTCCTCCGGGGTATCGATAAATTCAATTTTCGGCTCCGTCTCCATCGCGGCGAAAACATGGTTCACCAGTTCCATGAATGATGTGGCCCTGCCCGTACCGAGATTATATATTCCGGAAACCGCACGATGCTCCATCATATGGATGATCACATCCACCACATCCTTCACGTAGATGAAGTCGCGCGACTGCTCCCCGTCTGCAAACCCGGGATGGTGCGACCGAAACAGCTGCATCTTTCCTGTCTCACGGATCTGGTGAAAGGCATGAAAAACAACCGAGGCCATCCTCCCCTTATGATACTCAGCGGGTCCGTATACATTAAAAAACCTGAACCCCGCCCAGAAGAAGGGTTTTCTGACCTGTTGCAGCACCCATTTATCAAATTCACTCTTTGACCTGCCGTATGGATTAAGCGGCTTCAGCGACGGGGCAAGTTCATGGGCATCATCATAACCGAGCTCACCCAGTCCGTATGTCGCCGCGCTGCTGGCATAGATCAACGGCAGTCCGAACTCCACACACATCTCCCACACCCTTTTCGAGTAATCGAGATTGAGTTCCAGAAACACCTCCCAGTTGAACTCTGTCGTATCGGTCCGTGCACCCATATGAATCACGAATTGCACCATGCGGTGGTTTTCTGCAAGCCAGTCGAAAAAAGCTTCCCGCTCTACCTTTTGGCTACAGGTGACACCGCGATAATTTTGCTGCTTCGCTTCATCCCTGAAATCATCCACCAGGACGATATCCTTGTAGTTGCGGCTGTTGAGTCCCGCAACAATATTACTACCTATGAACCCGGCTGCCCCGGTTACAATGATCATGCGCATTCAGTTTCCCCAAAGATAATGGATTTGAAAAAGCCGGATGAAAAAAATTGATTACTTTTGAACTTAATCAGCGCAAAACGGTTTATCAGAGGATGGTATATATAACAAGAAGAGAACGATTCAGTGCTGCCCACCGGCTTTGTCAGCCCGGGCTTTCAGACCGTGAAAACCTGGAACAATACGGTCAGTGTGCCAATCCCTTGTGGCACGGTCACAACTATGTGTTGTGGGTCACAGTAAAGGGAAACATCGACAATCAGAGTGGGTATGCGGCGGACCTGAAGAAGATCAGTACGATCATGCGGGAAAAGGTGGTTGATAAGCTCGATCATAAAAATATTAACCTGGAGGTTGATTTTATGAAGGATGTGATCGCCTCAACGGAGAAC
>CAYOVC010000184.1:0-5926 GCA_964407305.1 uncultured Bacteroidaceae bacterium
TATTTGATAAGGTACCCAATGGTTTTTTAGAGAAGTGGCAGGAGATGGCTGACTTAATTGCAGCTGTTATAGATGTTCCCGCAGCTTTGATTATGAAAACCGAAAATGAGTTGATGGAGGTTTTCACGGCAAGCAAATCCGAAGAGAGCGATCAGCTAAAGACAGCATTTATCAATAATATTTCGCATGAAATCCGGACGCCGCTTAACGGAATACTTGGTTTTGGAGAATTATTGTCAAAAACCGATCATTCAGCCGAAGTTAAAGAAGAAATGCTGGCCGTTGTAAAGCAATCGAGCAACCGCTTGATGAATACCATAACAGATTACGTGGACATGGCACGGATTGTATCAGGCACAATGAAAGTGCATAAAAACGAATTCCACCTGCAACCATTCTTTGAAGAAGTTGTCGAAAAAGCAAGGCGTCTGTGCGAGGGTAATCAGGTAAGTATAAATGCTGTATTTCAGCCAGAAAATGCAGATCTGACAATCGATTCCGACCTTGCGTTAATCAGAAAAACCCTTAACTATTTATTAGACAATGCAATAAAATTTACTAAAAATGGAAATATCACATGTGGATACAGTCTTAATAATGGCTTTCTTGAGTTCTTTGTAAAAGATACCGGCCACGGGATAGCGCCCGAAAAGCTGGATGTCATTTTCAAGATGTTTACCCAGGAGGATACCTCCAATACAAGTGGTTATGAAGGCAGTGGACTGGGTCTCTCCATTGCAAGTGGATTGGTTCATCTGCTTGGGGGATCCATCTCTGTGACTTCTGAAATAGGGAAAGGCTCCACCTTTACGTTTACTGTGCCATACAACGAGACAGCGGCTGTAGAAAATACCACACAGTCAGAGAAGAGTAATGTAATTCCCCCGGGCAAACCGCTTGTGCTCCTTGCAGAAGACGATGAATCAAACTGTTTGTACATGGAAGAGGTCTTGAAACAGGCCGAATGTGACCACCTGCTGGCAAAAAATGGTGAAGAGGCGGTGGTACTCTGCAAAAAACATCCGGAAATCACCCTGATATTGATGGATATTAAAATGCCAGTGATGGACGGGGTGGAAGCTACCAAACTTATCCGCGAATTCCGATCGGAGGTACCCATAATCGCAACTACCGCTTATGCCCAGACCGGCGACGAGCAACGTTTTCTGGCTGCAGGATGCGATGGCTATCTACCTAAGCCCATTGGCTTAGAGAAGTTAATGCATTTGTTAAATGAATAATTGGAGTCAAAAAAATCCGCTCCGGAAATTTACACCTAAACAGACAAATGGCGAAAAGAACACGCAACCTTTTTAGCAGTAAATAAAAAATGGGACAAGTTGTGAAGTAATCTATCTCTACGGATTTTGTATATTTGTAAAAAGACGGATCATGAGAGCAATTGAGATAAATTCAAAAACTGATAAAACAGGGCACTTGAAGATAAACTACAAACTTAATAAGTCAGATAGTAAAGTCCGCGTTCTGATCCTTATTGAAGAAGACTCTTCAGAAAAAGATGAGGATAGTATGTGGATGAATTCCATTTCAAATAATCCGGCATTTGACTTCTTAAATGACGCTGCAGAAGATATTTATTCATTAAATGACGGAGAACCATTTAATGATTAAGAACTCGATTGTACTTGTCCCTTTTCCTTTTGATGATTTTTCTGCTTCAAAGGTCAGACCAGCACTTTGTTTGACAAATGAGGTTGGAAAGTATAAACATGTAATAATCGCATTTATTTCCAGCAAAATACCCGGGGATTTAAATGACAGTGATATCATTTTGAAAAGCATTCTGATAAGATTATTGGTACAGGATTATCTGTGGATTCAGTAATTAGATTGCACAAAATCGTTACAATTCCAAAAAGTTTAATCAAAAGAAGGTTAGGAATTATTAATAAATCGGTTGTGTTTGAGGCAAAAGTCAAAATTAGGCAACTTTTTGAATTAAATGAAAAAGACCAGTATTAGAATAGTTGACTAATTCTGTTCTTAGAGGTCTTAAAATCAAGTCCATCCTGGAATTGGAATATTGAAATAGGCTTATTGATTATTTCTACTCAATTGAAATCATAATAGGTTCAAAAAATAAAGGATAATGAAAACATTTGCCCCAATTGTTATTTCCATATTCCTGCTAACATTTTCTTGTGAAGAAGAAGTTCAAAACCCGGATTTGGTGGAACCGGGACCTGAATTTATTCTACGTGCAGGTGAAGCTTTAAGTGATCCTGTCGATTATCACGAATTTGATCCATACATAACTGTCAGAGGGTCAAGAACCGGTGTAGATACCAATTTCCATTATCTTGACTCAGTTCTACTAAACCTGAATGAAGACAGCAATTTTGATCTCTTATTCGAATACTATATGTATTATATCGAATACTACTGCGACACAAGTGGAGCTAATGATTCTGTTGCTGTTGACTGTTTCCCGGATGCAGATGCATTTTGCCGGGTAAAGACGAGCGGAAGTGTTGAAATTGCTTTAGAACAGACCTATTTTGGGTTGATGCCTAAAAAATTTGATCTGGGAGATTCAATCGATTCAAGACAAAACTGGTCGGAACTGGTAGATAAAACAAGGTTTTCATATCCCACATCACTGGTCAATTGGGATACAGATGAATATACTAAATTCATGGGCTTCAGGATATTCGAAAACAACGATACAATATATGGATGGATCAGGCTCAACACTTTTTATTCATCCCGGATTGAGATTTATGATTATGCTATAGAAAAAAAATAATCAAGGGCTGAGGAATTATCATATTCATCAAAAAAGCCGCTCCGGAAATTTCCGGAACGGCCCTTTAACTAAACTAACCCTAAACTAAATCTATGAAAATTTGGTATAAGCTTGGAACTTATACCTGAAAAGAACGTTTACTAACTATTAAACGATCGAAAGACCCGCTTTGTTACATTTATTGCTAAAATATTTCTTAAAAAATGTTAAACGAACTGCCTGATCCTCTGAAAGTCAGGTAAACCCGGAAAGGCAGAATGTAAAAGGTGGCAAGGAAGCAGTATCTGATGGCCTGGTGGAAGCAAAAAAAGACGAAAAACAGTATCTGATGGCCTTGAGGCAACAACAAAAAACTGGGGAAACAGAAGCAGAAAGCAGGCTAACCGGAGCAATTGACATGAAGCAGCAAAAGGAAGTAATGAGGCCGAACAGGCGACTGGTAAGCAGTAACAGATAAATGAGCTGACCGAAAAAGATTACAGGAAAGCAATGCAGATTCTGTCTCTGTTTCAAAAAATGGTTGCCATACAAAAGAACTTTTGTACATTTGTAGTACCAACTAAAACATTTGTCAGAATACTGAATGGAAGACCCTGACCCGAAATACCTGCATGTCGTCGCCTTTAATGTCCCCTACCCTCCCGATTACGGCGGAATCATCGATATATTTTATAAACTAAAAGCAATTAGCAAAGAGGGCGTGAGGATTATTCTGCATGCCTTTCTTTATGAAAGGGAACCGGCCACCGAGCTGGAGGATATCTGTCACAAGGTACACTATTACCAACGCAAGAGTGGTTTGCGCTACTTTTTCAACAAGCTTCCCTATATTGTAATCACCCGGCAATCGGATGAGCTGGAACAAAACCTGTTGAACGATCCGCATCCTGTGCTCTTCGAGGGACTGCACACCACCCTGCTGCTCGACCGATGTGTTGAGGCAGGGAAAAAAGTGCTCGTCAGAACCCATAATATAGAGCATAAATACTACCGGATGCTGGCAGGCAGCGAACGGAAACTGTTCAGGAAATTCTTCCTGGCCAGCGAGGCCCGCAAACTGGCTCATTATGAGAGGACCCTGCAAAATGCCGACAAGCTGCTCTCCATCTCAACCACCGACACCTCCTATTTCAATGAGAAATACACGAACAGCATCCATGTCTCGGCCTTTCAGATGCATGAGCAGGTCACCGCATCACCAGGAAAGGGCGAATACATCCTGTTCCACGGCAACCTCTCCGTCCCCGAAAATGAGCGGGCACTGCACTACCTCGTGAAGCATGTGCTCTCCAGGGTCACCTTTCATGTGGTGATCGCCGGAAAGAATCCCGCGGGCTATGTCCGCCGCCTCTGCAACAAATACCCGCATATCGAGCTGATCGCGAACCCGGAGGGATCGGAGATGGACAAACTGGTTGCGGAGGCGCACATCAACCTGCTGTATACCTACCAGCCTACCGGACTCAAACTTAAACTGCTGCACAGTCTTTACGGGGGAAGGCACTGTATGGCCAATCCGTTGATGCTCAGCGGTAGCGGCCTTGAATCCCTGTGCAATGTTTACCGCACGCCGGGGGAGGCCGTTGAGATGATCGACGAACTGATGAAAACCTCATTCGAAAAGGAGGAGATTCAGAAAAGAACAGAAAAGCTCCAGGAATACAACAACGCCTTCAACGCACGAAAGATCATTTCCCTGCTCCAAGAGGAACAGGCCTGAAGAATCCCGGGATCAACCTGCTACTGCCATCTACGAAAACAATTTTATTTTCACCGGGGGGGTACTCTCTCTATTCACTGTCATCTCTTTCAGGCCGGTCGAGGATCGCAAAGATCAGTACGATCACAGCCGATGTGGCCAGGATCACCATGAGCGACTGAAACATCCTTTTTACCAGGTCGTCGTAATCGATGATGTCCCAGATTGCAAGTATGGAGATAATCGAAAAGACCAGGATCAGTGCAGAAAGGATATATGCAATGGATTTCCTGACATTGGATGAAGTTGTATTTGCCATGATAAATATGTTTTAAAGTTCGGGTACGTAAAATACGATATTATTTAGACTGCTGCAAAAAACAGGCCAGGTCATACAGCGATCTGAACTCTTTTTCATCATCATCCTCTACCAGGGTCCAGCAGGTTCCCTGCTCATCCTTCCCGCTCCGCACCTCCAAAATCCTTTCATCACTGCCATCTCCCACCCCGCCTGCTGCAGATTGCTGATGACCGGTTACACCCCTTCTCTCCCCGTCTTGCAATGCATCCACAGGCACCACCCTGTAACCCGTCCGCTCCAGGGCCCTGCCGGTCCAGTGATCCACCGTCTCATCCAGTGCATGCAGTACGATCTGCTTTCCCTGTAGCTTCCGCCGCACAAACCGCAGGTTCTCATGGTCAAAAGCCACCTTTGACTCGCTGAACAGTTTTTCAAAGGCCCCATCCATCCCCAGGTCCTCCGGCGCTCCCTCAAGCAGTTGCCGGTCATGAATGGCCCATATCTTGTCTGCATAGGTGAACGCATTGTCGAACTCGTGGGTGGAAAATATCACCGAGCGTCCCTCCTGCTTCAGCCGGTGCAACACCTCCACGATCCCGATCCGGTTGGGTATATCCAGGAACGCGGTGGGCTCATCGAGGATCATCACGCGCGTATCCTGCGCCAGCGCCATGGCGATCATCACCCGCTGGCGCTCCCCGTCGCTCAGGCGATCGACACGTGCCCCCACAAACCCTTCCATACCAACGAACCGGATCGATTCATCGATCTTCTTCCTGTCGGTTTCACGCAGCGCTCCCCACCAGTTGGTGTAAGGGTGGCGACCGAGCGATACCATCTCGAAGACCGTCAGGTTCTCAGTGAAAGTGCTGCCGGTGCCGACAAAGGAGAACAGCAGTGACCGTTCCCGCGGGGGAATCTTATCGATGGAACGGCCATTGAACAGCACCTCTCCCTGCCCCGCCGGCTGTATTCCGGCAATCGTCCTGAGCAACGTGCTCTTCCCGGTGCCGTTTCGTCCCACCAGGGCAATCATCTCGCCCGGCTGAATAGAGGCGTTAACATTACGCACCAGGTTTTCACCTGGACGGTAACCCAACCATATATCCTTCAGTTCCATGCTATCCTTCAGTTTCACGCTATCTTCCAAACATGTCTG
>CAYOVC010000185.1:0-5917 GCA_964407305.1 uncultured Bacteroidaceae bacterium
TTGCCGAAATACTGCATGATGCTGATGATCGCGGAGAGTCCGCTGCTGAACATGATCCCGAGGATGAGGATGGTCATGATGTTGCGGATGCGTATGGTAACCAGCAGGAGGATAAACATCACCGAGGCGGCACCCAGCCAGGCTGCTGTTACGAGTCCCCACCTGGCGAGGATCCCGGTTGTTACGGCGCCGGTACCCAGCAGTACCAGCGCTGCCCCCAGGCTGGCACCGGAGCTGATCCCCAGCACATAGGGACCTGCCAGTGGGTTGCGGAAGATCGTCTGCATCTGCAGTCCGCTCACCGCCAGCGCGGAGCCAGCCAGCAGGGCGGTGATCACGCGGGGGATCCTGAAATCGGTAAGAATGAGCTGGTGCTGCATCGACAGCTCCCCTTTGCCTAAAAGGAACGAAACGATCTCACCGAAGGGAATCCTGACCGTTCCAAGTGAGATGTCGAGTACCACCAGGATCAGCAGGAGGAGCACCAAAGCAATGATGCGTGGTATGTATCCTGAATTTCCGGTCAAACCTTTTTGGTTTGCAGTTCATCGATCACTCCGCACAGCTCATACAGGTCCTCCTTTACCTTCCGGTAGTGTGCTTTCAGATTGCTGCTCTCTGCATCAGTCTCAGGGTGATTGGTCCGCAGCACCAGATCGTTCCGCAGAAAAACAATCTTCCTGATGACCTCGTCGAACTTTTCATCGGTGATTTCAGGTTCACCGTTTTTCAGGCTATAGCACCTGGCAAGCATGTCAAACGTCAATGCATTGATGTCCTTTTTCAATTTCCTGATACTGGCCATATGATGGTTCTTTGGTGAAGATCAAATTTATACAATTTTTCACAGTATCGCAGAAAAAACTGATGAACGGTTACCCTGGCCATTATTTAGAGCCTGTCAACAGCGTCGGACTTTAAGGACAAACACTATTTCAGTCGCTCATAGTAATAGAGCCCACTGCTGTTTACCTGCGGATCGCCAAATATCGCTGCCAGGTCCGCCAGCACCCGGTCGGGACGCAGCACGCCCGATTCCCAGTAGTCGTTCCCGCCGCCGGGCGACATCCGTTTCGTGTGGTTAAAGACCCTCTGTTGCTGAAAAGCGTTCAGGTTTTCAAAACGCTGGTCATGATCGAGAATGATCCGCCGGTGCGTTGCCACCCCGGGATTGATCCATATCCCTGCCTCCAGTCCGCGCAGAAAAACCTTCTCAATACCCATCGGCCTCGCTTCGGCATGGTCCTCATCCTCAAAAATATAGTATCCTCCCGCGTCCTTTATAAGTTGTGCGGCAAACGACCTTCCCCCGGCAACATACCAGGCATCCTTCCATGGAAGTCCGAGCAGAACCGATGGCGGCGGATTGTTTTCGGAGGCAGACTCCGCGATGGTATTGTATTTTTTTGCGATCCCTGTAAAAATGGTATCTGCCATCGCCTCCTTTTCGTAAAAGGCGGCAAAGAATTTCAGCCACTCGCTCCTGCCAAGCGGATGCGGCTCCAGGTAGTCGGCGCAGATCACCACATTGATACCGGTCTCCTCAAGCTTTTTGATGGTCTGTACAATGCCCGACTGCACCCCAAACATAAAGATGACATCTGGTTGCAGGTCGACCAGCACCTCGTAGTTCATGCTGTTGTCGTAGCCCACCTCACGAACATCACCCGACGCAAACCGCTGTCGCAGTAATGGGTGAAAGATATTCGAACCCCCGGATACCCCCTTCACCGACTGCAGTACTCCGAGCGTGTCGAGGAAAGCGATGTAGGTGGTCGACATGATCACGGCACGGTCGACCGGTGTCCGGATAAAGGTATGGTGCGACAAAGAATCGGGAACGCCCTGCGGATCAGGCCCTGCCATATAGCGGAACGAATGGTCGGGCGCGTTCTGCCAGGGTGCGTGTACGGTGATCAGGTTGTACCTGTTAATCTTCTCAACGGTAAACTTTTCCGCGTAGGTTGGATGATCGCTGGTTTTTAAGGTCGTCGGAAGGACTGAAGTACCTGAAACCTGACTGCTGACGGCATCGCGGGGTCCCTGATTACCACAGCCTGTAATAAAAAACCCGATCAGCAATATGTTCAGAAAGAGCATTTTCATCACTCCAGCACCACCCTTCCCGACAAGTCGATATTGTCGCCTTTCACCCTGAGCAGGTAGATCCCAGCGGGCAGATCGCCGGTCGAGACGGTTACCGGGAAGACCGATGTATGGAAGCGTGTATAGACCCTCCTGCCGGTCAGGTCGTACATAGCGATACCGATCTGTTCGCCGGTGTAAGCAGGAAGCTCGATCGTAAACATCTCCGAAGCAGGGTTCGGGTATACCTGCAGAACACCACCGGCTACAAGGTGCTCCTTCGCTCCCACCGTCTTTGAAGTAAGTCCCCCGATTACCTGCTGTCCGGTATTTATAGGATCGAGCCAGTGCTTCAGCTGCTTGCTGTTGGTTGGGTAATGGTCCCACGCGAAGTACAATTTCGAGAAATAATCATTCTCATTCCCAGTCAATGAAAAAATCGCTCTTTCGGTCTCTGCATTATAACCGATCGAATCCCCGCAGGATGCCAGTCCGCCCGACAATACCCCGATCAGCTTCTTTGATGAGTTAAACAGCGGACATCCCGACGATCCCCCTTCCGTTGTTCCGATATCCCATTTGGCGATCCTGTAGTTCGACTCCAAAAGATAATCATTCAGGTCGCCCGGCAGGGAGGTCGGTTCTATGGTAGGATGCTTATCGTACGAGATCTTCATGGCATCTGCATTGGGGTGGTGCAGCGTCGTCGAACTCATGTGTCCCTGCTTCCGCACATCCCATCCGGCATAGTACACATTAAACTCCCCCGGGGGGATCCTGGAGAGTTGCACCAACGTGAAATCGATCGAATCGCCGGTGGAGATCAGTGACGAGCCGCTGACGGACTGGTTTCTTATGCCGTCGTCTACGAAACATTCGCTGTTTTCATAGCCGAAATAGAATACGCTTCTTTCAGCGTAAGTTTCTTTATTGATACAATGTTCCGCCGTTAGTATGTATGCTTTACCGTCATAAGCTGTGTTATTTACAAGTACACCCGAACAATATTGCGTCGTCGTATTGATATGTACCACCGACCGCTTGAGGATCTGCCACTCCTCCCCTTCCACACAATTCACATCGATCTCACAGGGCTGTGCGGTGCCCAGTCCGGTATTTTCAATGCTTTTCGTCCCATATACCGGCAGAAACGCGTGGGATAGCATCCCGATCCGCAGCCGCCCGTAGTTCCGACCGGGATCGTCGGTCTGCAGTTCAATGACCAGCTCCTCGCCGGGAACATGACCGACATAGAGCTGACCAAACTCCTTGTTATTTTCTTTGGTGAATGCCCCCTTGATGTGGCGGCCTGAAGGATCGTACACGAACAGTCTGGCGCCGTTTTCAAGGGCAAACTCAGAGAAGAGCACTCCGAGAGAGTAGGCATCGGGGGAGATGAGGTGCGCCCGCCAGATATGCGTTCCCCCATTAACGACCCACTCGCCGTTCTGTTCGGGGGAGATATCCACCGGTCGTTCGGTGGCGAACTCGAGCGCCTTTTTATACTTGTTGTGTGCCGATTTGCGGAGTCCGTCGAGCAGCAGCGGGTCCTCCGGCGGCAGGAGGTAGAGCACCTTCGCCGCGCTGAAATCGGCTTCGTTCATGAAGGGCCTTCCCCCGTGGCTGACCTGTGCATCGACGTTCAGCGAAACCGCCAGCAGGAGCATCGCAACGGATGCTGTATATTTAAATTTTCTCACCTCGTATGTTTCAAGTTCATTTGCCTTATCACGCTGCGGGGTCAGTCTATTTCAGACCATTCCGGCAGGCTGTAAGTTGCATCATCCACAACCGGGCCTCTGTCTATTTCTGTAAACGTCAAAATTAGCAAAAAGATCATTATTGCACGGAACTATTTTCGACACTGCCGGGCTTTTTTGCTATTTTTACGCAACCGGCAGACAGGAAACAGGTATTGTTTTTGTCGAAGGCTGTTGTTTCAACGGTGTAAGGACTTTAATAAATATAGGATGCATTGTAAGATTAATTTTATTTGCTGTGCCGTAAATGAACAATGATTACAGAACCATAACAGAATTGCATACAGATAGTGATTGAAATGAACAGAGATAGTGATTGAAATGAACAGAGATAGTGATTGAAATGAACAGAGATTCAGCACAGCAGCGTATAGATGAACTTCGCAGGGAGCTGCACCGGCACAATTACCTCTACTATGTGAAGGCGGAGCCGGAGATCAGTGATTTTGAGTTCGATCTGCTGCTGCAGGAGCTCGAAACGCTGGAGAAGCGGTTCCCGGAGTTTTCCGACGATAACTCGCCGACGAAGCGGGTGGGCAGCGATATTTCGGAGGGGTTCGAGCAGCATCCCCATGAGATCCCGATGCTCTCCCTGGGCAATACCTACAGCCGCGAGGAGCTCACTGCCTTTGCTGAGCGGGTGCGGAAGGTGATCGACGATCCGGTGGAGTATGTCTGCGAGCTCAAGTACGACGGGGTCGCGATCAGCCTTACCTATGAGCAGGGACGGCTTGTTCGGGCGCTCACCCGAGGTGATGGGGTGACGGGCGACGATGTGACGGCCAATGTGCGGACGATCAGGAGCATTCCCCTGCAGCTCAGGGGGACAGGGTATCCTGAGCGCTTTGAAATCCGGGGTGAGGTGCTGATGCCGCTGGAGGGGTTTCGCCGGATGAACGAGCAGCGGAGGCAGGCGGGCGAGCAGCTGTTTGCGAATCCGCGCAACGCCACTGCAGGTACCCTGAAGATGCAGAACTCATCGGTGGTGGCGAAGCGTCCGCTCGACTGCTACCTCTACTCTTTCGCTGCCGCGGGGTCGCATTTCAAAACACATTTTGAGAGTCTGAACGCCTGCAGCGCATGGGGGTTCAAGATCCCTCCCTACAACAAGCTGGTGCGCTCACTCGACGAGCTGTTTGAATTTATTGATCACTGGGCGGTTGACCGCCGCGAACTACCCTTTGAGATCGACGGTGTAGTGGTGAAGGTGAATGATCTGGAGCAGCAGCAGCAACTGGGTTTTACTGCGAAGACCCCACGCTGGGCGATCGCCTATAAGTTCAAGGCGGAGCAGGTAAGCACGAAGCTGCTGGGTGTCGATTTCCAGGTGGGCAGGACAGGTGCCGTAACGCCGGTGGCCAACCTGGAGCCGGTTTTGCTGGCGGGTACAACGGTCAAAAGGGCGTCGCTGCACAATGCCGACCAGATTGCGATGCTCGGACTGAGGGAGAACGACCGGGTATATGTGGAAAAGGGAGGCGATATCATTCCGAAGATCGTGGGGGTTGATATCAGCAAGCGAGAGGGAGATCCGGCCCCGGTTACCTTCATAAAGGAGTGTCCGGAGTGCGGAACAGCGCTTACCAGGCTTCCTGGTGAGGCGGCCCATTATTGTCCGAATGCCTATGGTTGTCCGCCGCAGATCAAGGAGCGCATTGAACATTTTGTGAGCCGGAAGGCGATGAATATCAACGCTGCAGAGGCAACTATAGAGCAGTTGTACAATGAGGGACTTTTGCATACGCCTGCGGATCTTTACAAGTTGCGGTACGAAGATGTGATCGGATTGGACCGGTTCGCGGAGAAATCTTCCCGGAACCTGATCGCCAGTATTGATGAATCGCGTGCGGTGCCGTTCCAGCGTGTGCTCTATGCGCTGGGGATCCGCTACGTGGGAGAGACCGTGGCAAAAAAACTGGCAATGCACTTCACCTCGATGGAGCGGCTCATGGCTGCGACGAAAGAGGAGCTGGTGGAGGTGGATGAGATCGGTGAGCGCATTGCCGAATCAGTGATCAGCTTTTTCAGCAACGAAAAAAATGTACGCATGACCGGTGAGCTGATGAACGCCG
>CAYOVC010000186.1:0-5917 GCA_964407305.1 uncultured Bacteroidaceae bacterium
AATACCATGAAACGTAAATCAGATGGGGCTGTGGTTTCTGCCTGTCCGTAAGAAGTAAATACTTTTGTAAGAAGCAGCAAAAGGATAATAATTTTTTTCATCCGTATTAATTAATATGCAATAGTAGCTACAAGCCTTGATTGCAATGTAAGCAAAACATTAATAAAATGATAAATTTGCATTAAAATGATTTAATAACTTGGGTGTCATAATATAGATATCAATGAGATACGATTCAGTAATTGTGGGAGGAGGAATTGCCGGTTTAACTGCTGCCGCCTACCTTGCCATCTGTTTATCAGGCTGGACAATGGACCTATAGTCCTTCTGGCTTTCCGATGTCGGTAATTACGGGAAAGCTGGCAGCTGACAAAGTTTTAAAGAGCAATCTATAAGCAGACAATTTTTACCTAAGAGGTCCCCTATTGCCTTTCTAAATTTCTCATTGATATACACCTGCTTTTCCACATATAATTCTATATTTGTAGTATGCGTGTAATGTCTATGGAAATTGGTGTCATGATTATGCATGATATTTCACAGTATTAACACGATTGAAGTCCAGGGGGCAGGCAATGGAGAAGTTTGGTTTGAAAATGTAAATTGATATGCATATTTCAGATGGCATTATAGGCACGGAACTTAGTGTAGTGGCCCTGGCAGTAAGCGGTGGATTGATCTATATATCCACCAGGAATACCACGCAGGAGGAAGTCCCCAGGATGGGAATAATTGCAGCAGCCCTTTTTGCTGTTTCCACCATACACATACCCCTGGCTGGAACCTCAGTACATCCTGGATTATACGGTTTAGCAGGCATTATCCTTGGACGAAGGTCCATTCCAGTGATATTTACCGTCCTTATCTTCCAGGCACTCATTTTTCAACACGGGGGTCTTCTTTCCCTGGGTGTAAATACATTGAATATGTCGGCTGGTGCCCTTGCTGCCTGGAAGATCTGGGAATTAAGAAGATTTCCCGTCCTGGCCCGTGCAGGGTTAGCCGGATTTTTTGGTATTATCATTCCTGTGGTCCTCATGGCAGGTGAGTTTATGCTTTCCGGATACGGTACGGGAATCACCTATTTTTTCTCGGTGTACCTGCTCGCCGGACTTCTGGAAGGAGTATTAACCCTTTCATCAGTAAAGTTTCTACTCAAAGTAAAACCTGAAGTAATTGCTTAAACTATAATCCAATGAATACTTTCGATTTGAAAATACTCCTGGTTCTCTTCCTGTTGCTATTGGTTAGCGGGAATGTTTTTTCCCACGGTGTAAAACTGAAAACAGAAGAAAAGCCACCGTTTTTGGTTGTCCAGGCCGCCTATTCCGGTCATCATGAGATATCCGGGATGAAAATGATGATTTATTCCCCTGATTCTGAAGAACTTTACCAGGAAGGGAAAACGGACATCCATGGAAAATTCAGTTTTACCCCCGACCGGACGGGAACCTGGAAGATCGTTGCAGATGATGGGATGGGTCATAAAAAATCCATTGAAATCTCTCTCATAGAGCGTTTTTTCTCTCCTGAAGAAGAGACTGCCAGGGAAGTGATCCTTGCAGAGGAATCCCATGCTGAGGTCATCCGGGAGTTCACCTTCGCTGAAATACCCTCTCTTTACAGGATTATTTTCGGTTTAGCGATCATTCTGGGGCTGACTGGAATCCTTTTTGGGGTTATGTCAAAAACAAAAACACGATAAGCAGGAATACATTGAAGCACGGTTATATTGACAAATACAGTAATCTTGATAGTCCGGTCCACAGACTGGATCCCCGGCTGAAGCTTGTAGCATGTTTTGCTGCTATTTTTATTATCATTTCGGCACCCCGGTACCGCTTTATCGATTATGGCCTTTTCCTTCCTGCAGTCCTGGTTCTGATCCCTTTATCCAGGGTACCCCTGGCCTTCATTCTCAGGAAATGTCTTTTTGTCCTCCCGCTTATCCTGGTTGCAGCACTGCTTTTACCCCTGTCATCTGGTTACACCTCTCTGGAGGAGCTTCAGGGTTATAACTTCAACTTACCCCTGAGCCTCATTATGAAGGCTCTGTCTGCCTTGATACTGCTGATATTGTTAACCTCTACCGAGCTTTTTGACAACCTGCTCCTCGCCATGAGAAGATTGAAAATGCCAGCGGTGATTGTTCAGATCTCCGCCCTATTATACCGGTACTCCTTCATATTCCTGGATGAGGTCCTGAAAACATCCAGGGCCAGGATCAGCAGAACACCCGGAAGGATCCGCGGAAATCCTTTCCGGGTATACGGTAACCAGGCGGCCATCATTTTTATCCGCAGCTGGGACCGCGCCCATATCATTTACCAGTCCATGCTTTCCCGGGGATTTACAGGTGAAATGCCATCTCTCCCCTCCCGGAGATTAAGTTTGCAGCAGTTCCTGTCACCCGCTCTGTTTTTACTTTTTCTCCTGTTTTTTCGTTTTATCCCTTATATTTTTCGTTAGATGTCAGCTGGTGTTGAAATAAAAGATCTTTCATTCTCCTACGGTAAGGGACAAACCATTCTGGACAAGATCAATCTGTCTGTCAAACCAGGAGAGAAAATCGGGATCATAGGTCCAACCGGGGCGGGGAAATCAACGCTTCTTCTTCACCTCAACGGAATCTTTGCGGGAGAGGGTGAGGTCCGAATCGGAGGCTTAAAGGTTTGTAAAAAAAATCTGCCGGAGATCCGCAGGCAGGTCGGTCTCCTTTTTCAGAATCCCGATGATCAGCTTTTCAATCCCACTGTGGAGGAAGATGTTGTTTTCGGTCCCAGGAATTTCGGGATCCCGGCTAAAGAGATTGAAAGAAGACTTTATGAAACACTATCGAAACTTAAACTGGAAGGATTTGAAAAACGGGTTTCCCACCATTTATCCCTGGGTGAAAAGAAACGGGTAGCCCTCTCCACGGTCCTAATCATGAACCCGGAAGTGATCGCTCTCGATGAACCTTTCTCCAATTTGGATTCTTCCATGATCGAGCAGTTAATAAAGATCATAAACTCATTGGAAGCCACCCTTTTCATTGTATCTCAATCCATCATTCCCCTGGTCGCCTGTTGTAACCGGATCGCCATACTTTCCGAAGGGAAAATTCTGAAGACCGGTATACCGCTGGAGATCGTCCGGGATGGGGAATTGCTCAGAGCCTGCGGACTGGATATGGAATACTACTTTGGAATTTGCAAAAAAATCTTTGATTATCAATAATATAAAACCATGCAAAACAGAAATCCAATTCTTAAATTGCAAACGAAACCGGAGGTACAGACGAATAGGATAAACAGTTGATGAATTTTGAAAAACAGGGAGTTTTCTTTCCGACACTAACTACAAATACTTCTTATACTCCTCCGGCAAATCAAAATACTTGGCATACCTGTCTGATTTACCGAATTTTTCCACCTTCTGCTCGGCTACCCTGAAAGTAACGTGTTCACCAATAATGTTGGAAAAATGAATATCGTACTCTTTTCCATCCTGTTCCAGGATAACTTTTACCATGTTTTCCTTGTCTTCTTCATTTAGCTTTGCATGGCAAACAGGGCAATAAAGTTTATAAGATTCTCCCTCTTTTAGCTCAAACTTTGGGTGAGTAAGTTTTGCATAATCTCCGATTTCAGGACTAAAAAAGATCAATCCGGTTTCATTCTCCGAACTTTTGGCTGAGACAACAATGTAATCACCCACCCTTATATAAGAGTGGCATTTGGGACATTTAAAATTCTTTTTCATAGCTCTTGGGTTTAAGTTTCAAACTGTAAATGGTGTGAAATTGCTGAATGATCAACCCGGCAGATTTAAGCACTTTTTCTGTGATTTTTGTCCCTATTGACAGGTCAGCCGGTTGTATTCCAAGGATATAAATTTCGCTGACAATTATCATTTCAGCTAGTTTGCAAAATGAAATGGTATGTGTATTACCGGTAAAATCTTTTATTTCCGATAGTGGCATAAGCTCAAAACTTCCCGGTTCCTTATTCAGGTTTAAAGCATCGATAATTAAAAGTTTATCCGGTTCTAACCTGTTTATTTTACCAGTATGATTTTCCAGTCCGTTTTCTGCTATCAAAACCCGATATTTACTTTGCTCTTTAAGTTGCATTCCTACATATATGCCGATACCATCATCGTTTCTGAGTGCATTTCCGGTACCCACGATAAGGATCTTATCAGGGTCCTCAATGATATGATATAACTGGTTAATCATTCGGAAGAATATTGGTTACGAGTATCTTGTGCAAACAGTTCGGACATAAGACCTTAAAACTGTCTTTCCTTTGCATTTCCTCATTTATTTCTGTTTTTGTCTCTTCCTGTTTTGTCAGATTAAGACTAACGTTCAGAGAATCAAGGTCGAGCAGTGAGGAATAAGCTTTTGGTCCGAGTTTTTTATGAAGGAACCACATATGCTCCCTTGTTGTGATAACAGTCCCGCAATTTTCGCATATCAGCAGTTCTTTTTCCTGTTCTTCAATGATGCTTTCTCTTTTAAATACTCCAAGATCGTAGATCTTATCGGAAAGTACCACACCTTCGCTTGTGATGCAATATGTGTGGCACAAACCGCAGAAAATACATTTGCCATAGTCGCGAAATATATGTCTTATTCCCTTTTCACTGTCATCTTTAACGGTTATGGCATACGACGGGCAAACATTGGAACAGGTGAGACATCCTACACATTTATCATTATTGACTACCGGTTTTCCACGAAATCCCTCAAAAGGAACATGCTCTTTGCCGGGGAATTTTGTTGTGTATGGTGCGGAAAAGAGCGAGGAAACCGCCTCTTTCAACTCACGTATTTTTGGATATTTCATGCTCTCATCATTTTATAGTTTCCTTATAATCGTCTTTCACACTTTTTTCTCCGAGTTTTATGCCGGCATGATAGGAACCTCTCACCAGGGCATGAGCGCCCACCGTTGCTGCAAAAAACAGAAGGGGAATGGCAATCAGCGCTTTTACTCCCACGTCAACAAAACCAAAATGGATAAGAACTCCCAGCAATATGCTGCATGTTCCCAGTGTTACACATTTGGTTGCCGATTGCAAACGGTTATATACATCAGGAAACCGGATGAGTCCTATACATCCCAGAAGGTTAAATATCACCCCGATCGTTATGACAATTGTGCTGATCATATTATTCATTTAGTTTTTTTCCGGTCAGATATTTAGCGAGCGTTAAAGTCCCGATAAAGCTGAGAATTATCCAGGCAATCCCTATATCCAGTAAAAACATCCTTTCCGTTGTAATAGCCAGAATTGCGCAGATGCCAACCACCAAAATGCCGAAGATATCTATACCTACCATTCTGTCTGCAACTGTAGGACCCATGATAATCCGGTAAAGGCAAAAAACGCACAATCCGATTTGTATGTACAGCAGTATTTCAAGCATTATTCAAATATTTTTTTTATATATTTTTCAAATCTTCCTGAAACTTTCCGTGAATATTCTTCAGGATCATCGGTACTTACATAGATCCAGTGGACATATATATGATCATCAACAATATCCACAGAAATAGTTCCGGGTGTCATTGTAATTGAATTGGCGAGCACGGTACGGGCGATCCCTGAACGGATTCCCAGTTTTACTTTCACTATTCCCGGTTTGATAGGCAAAGCGGGATGAATTACCCGGTATGCAACATCAAAATTTGCTTTTAAGACCTCCCAGGTGAATACGAACAGGTAAACAACAAACCAGAAATACCTTGCCGGCTGAATGAATTTGGTCATTTTTCGGGTAAAGTAGCGGCCAAACACTATTGTGGTAATTAATGCTGCCACTACACCAACGATTATATTAGTCAAAGAAAGGCTAAAGGTTATCAACAGCCAGAATAATAAAACAATTATAAATAAATTCAGATGTCTCATATTATGTTCCGGTTAT
>CAYOVC010000187.1:0-5875 GCA_964407305.1 uncultured Bacteroidaceae bacterium
AGGAATCGATCTGCATCGGCTCCGTCGCTGAACTGAAAAGCGAAATAGAGAAATCCGTTGCTGCCGGCTTCATGAAAGAGAACCCGTTAAAGGATTTTGTAGAAGGCGATTTCTCTGAAGAAAACTACAACCGGTTTGACCTCCACCGACCGTTTGTCGACGAGGTGTTCCTGGTAAGCAAAAGTGGTAAAAAATTGTTCCGCGAGCCCGACCTGATCGATGTCTGGTTCGACTCCGGCGCCATGCCGTACGCTCAGCTCCACTACCCCTTCGAGCACAAGGATGATTTCGACCAGTATTACCCCGCCCATTTTATTGCTGAAGGCGTGGACCAGACCCGCGGGTGGTTTTTTACGCTGCACGCCATCGCCACCATGCTATTCGATTCAGTTTCATTTAAAAATATCATTTCGAACGGACTGGTACTCGATAAGAACGGGAACAAAATGTCGAAACGGCTCGGAAACGCGGTCGACCCGTTCGATACCATCGAAAAATATGGCTCCGATCCGCTCCGCTGGTACATGCTTACCAATGCACAGCCGTGGGACAATATCAAATTCGATATCACCGGCGTGGAGGAGGTGCGAAGAAAATTTTTCGGTACATTGTACAATACCTACTCCTTCTTTGCCTTGTATGCCAATGTGGATGACTTCAACTACAACCGGACCGAGGTGCCTGTGGAGGAGCGACCGGAGATCGACCGGTGGATCATCTCCCTGCTCAACTCACTGGTGAAAGAGGTGAAAGAGCAATATGAACATTACGAGCCTACACGTGCCGCCAGGCTGATCCAGGAATTTGTGCTGGAGAACCTCAGCAACTGGTACGTCCGCCTGAACCGCAAGCGCTACTGGGGCGGTGAATTCGATACCGATAAACTGGCCGCCTACCAAACGCTCTACATGTGCCTCGAAACCACGGCACGGCTGGCTGCGCCCATTGCTCCGTTTTATATGGAAAAACTGTTCAGGGACCTGAATGGTGTTACCGGAAGGTTTGAAGAACCGTCAGTGCACCTGGTAGAATTTCCCTCCCACGATGAGGCCCTGATCGACCGCGATCTGGAAGAGCGGATGAACATTGCACAAACCATCACCTCCATGGTGCTCGGTTTAAGGCGAAAGGTGAATATCAAGGTGCGGCAACCGCTCAACAAGATCATGGTTCCCGTGTTAAATCCTCAATTTCGCAAAAAAATTGAACGGGTAAAAGATCTTATCCTCAATGAATTAAATATAAAAACCATCGAATATATCGATGAAACTGCAGGGGTGCTGGTGAAAAAGATCAAGCCCGACTTTAAGGTACTGGGACCGAAATATGGTAAACAGATGAAGCAGATCGCTGCTGCAGTCGGCCAAATGAGTCAAACCGATATAAAAAACCTCGAGAAAAATGGGAAGTTCGAACTGAACATCGGAGAGGAGACAATTATCCTGGATACAGGTGATGTGGATATCTCTTCCGAAGATATACCCGGTTGGCTGGTGGCAACTGAAGGAGGAATCACCGTGGCGCTCGATGTCACCGTAACGGAGGAGCTGCGGTTCGAGGGGATCGCAAGGGAACTCGTTAACAGGATACAAAACATCAGGAAAGAGAGTGATTTTGAGGTGACTGATAAAGTAAATGTTCTGCTGGAACATCATAATGCGATGACAGGCGTTATAGAAAGATTTGGAGATTATATCAGTGCCCAGACACTGGCTGAGAACATTGCATTTACGGATCAGCTTGACAACAATGACAGCCGGAAGATAGAGATTGATGAAAAGATAAAACTGAAAATCAGGGTTGCAAAATCCGAAAGGTGATTTTTAACTTTTAACAGGACCGAAAAAATATTAGTACATTGAATTATTTAGTATATTTAAGCAAAATAAAAACGAGGAACCATGGCTGACAAAACAAGATATTCAGACGAGGAGCTTCAGGAGTTCAAGGAACTTATCAACAGGAAGCTCGATAAGGCCAGGGAAGATTACGAACTTTTGAAATCTGCCATCACCCAAAGCGAAAGTAACGACACCCAGGATACATCCCCCACCTTTAAAGTGCTTGAAGAGGGCGCTGCAACGTTGTCGAAAGAGGAGGCCGGAAGGCTTGCACAACGACAGCAAAAATTTATCCAGCACCTCCAGGCGGCACTCGTGCGCATAGAAAACAAAACCTACGGGATCTGCAGGGAAACAGGGAAGCTTATCGCCAAAGAGAGACTGCGTGCTGTACCTCATGCCACACTGAGCATGGAGGCAAAATCAAGGCAGTAATAACAACGTATTAAAAGCACATATTACCTGCAACGCAATCATTCAACCATTTCCCAAGATGATATAATTATATGTCCAAATCACTGAAGTGTATCCTTATTATATTGATGGTCCTGATCATTGATCAGGTGATCAAGGTTATTATAAAAACCAATATGACACTCTACCAGCAAAATCCCGTTTTCGGAAACTGGTTTATCATTCATTTTGTTGAAAACAGGGGAATGGCATTTGGTATGAACCTGCCGGGCAATTACGGGAAAGTCATTTTAAGCCTGTTCCGACTGGTCGCCATCGTTGCCATTGCTTTCTACCTGCGTCACCTGATCAGGCTCGGGGCACACAGCGGATTGCTGATTACCATGTCACTCATACTGGCCGGGGCCATAGGCAATATGATCGATTCCGCATTCTATGGAATGATCTTTAGTGAAAGCACCCCCTTTGAATCCGCTACGGTTTTTCCAAAAAATGGAGGGTATGACACCTTCTTGCATGGAAATGTGGTGGATATGTTCTATTTTCCTGTTCTCAATGGTGTTTATCCCGACTGGATCCCGCGTGTTGGCGGACAATCATTTACCTTTTTCAGACCGGTGTTCAATATTGCCGACGCCAGTATCTCGGTAGCAGTTTTTATTCTCCTGTTCAGGCAGCGTAAATTCTTTGAATTCATGCATGAAGCCAGTGAAGAGAAGACCGTAGGTGCCGAAAAAGAGGATGAATAGCCCTTTTTACAGCACCGGTTATTCCATTCATTGCCCCTTCAATTTAATATCACTGAACACATTCGACGACCCGGCCCCGCAACTGATAATCGTTTTCATCCCCACCTCCACCGTGGCTTTGGACCGCAGCACCTTCTCTCTTGGAAGATGATAGATGTTCCCCGAGGTTGGATTGGGACCGGTAGGAACAAAAACGGTGATAATCTCTCCCTGGTCATCTGTGATGAATCCTGTCATCAACGTTCCCGAATTAAACAGGTCCACAATGACAACCTCCTTGAAGAACGACCTGTTCTTCCCGAAAAACTGACCCACTGTCTCCCTGGCAATTTTATACCCGGGGATTTTGTTCAGGTATTTCTGCTCCAGCTGATGGTTCATAAAACGTCCCCACCGCGTTTTGATAATCAATCCAATTGAAAAGAAAATCAAGAATATTACAATGATCGCTGTAACATACAGGCCAAAAATATAGAGCCGGGAATCTGTTTCAACAACAAGGTCAATCAATGGCCCGATGGTACGCTCAATGATTCCGATAATCCACCGAAAGAATATAATTACCAGGGTAATGGGAAGAAGCGCCACCAACCCTCCGATAAAAGTTGTACGTAAGAAGCTTCTCAGGCGTTTAAAAAAACTTATTTTCATGGTATAGTGATTTTTTATTTTTCCACTGCAAATATACAACAATGATCTCCTTTAAACTTCAGAATACAAAAACCGGAAGAGAAACAATTTTAATAATCACCATTTCTGCCGTCAGATTTGAGAATATTTTCATACATTGAAACAGTGTTTAACCATGAAATCCGGATCATGAAAAAACTAATATTTCTCATCTCAGTAATAGTATCATGCAACCTGTCAGCCCAGCAAATTACCTACGTTGCACACCGCGGCGCCTCCTACCTCGCCCCCGAAAACACCCTCGCCTCGATCCGGCTTGCATGGGAGTTGGGCGCCCCGGCCGCTGAATGCGATATCATGTTAACACGCGACAAAGAGGTCATCCTCTTTCATGATAAAAAGGGTAAACGGCTCACAGGTCAGGATTTTGTTGTTAGGGAGACTGATTACAGTGAAATAAAGGACTACACCATTCAATTAAAAGAGTCGAACCTGCCGGAGTATTCCGAAGAAACGATTCCTCTTTTATCGGAGGTTCTGGCAACTATACCGGACGACAGGACCCTTGTGATAGAGATAAAGACCGGTACGGAGATCCTCCCCTATATGGAAAAAGTCATTGCCAACCATTGGAAAACAGGAAACATTGCATTCATTGCCTTCGACTTCGAAACCATTCTTGCCACAAAAGCAATCTACCCGGACATCCCCTGCTATTATCTTTCAGCATTCAGGGTGGATGTAAATAGCAAATTCAAACAGATAAAAGAGAGCAGTCTCGACGGGGTGAACCTGCGCCACCAGATCATTAACAAAAAGCTGGTGAAAAAATTCAACAAGGCAGGCAAGGATGTCTGGTGCTGGACAGTGAACGACCCCTCCGACGCCCACAAAATGATCAATGCCGGCGTATCGGCCATAACCACCGACCGCCCCAAATGGCTAAAGCTTAACCAATCATTAATCAGTTCTTGAGCATCCCGTGCTTGCAGTGCGAATATCCCTATTAATACAGGTGAAATCCGGCTTATTAATATTTTTTGAACTATAAGATTTATTTGATAGCCTTTATTCCAACAAAATTATTACGGTATTCTCTTGGAGTACAATTTTTACGTTTTTTAAACCTTCTGTTATAATTTGAAATATTATTGAAACCACATTGATAGGCTATTTCTGCAATGGATAAGTCACTTTCTAAAAGCAAACGTGTTGAATAACCAATTCGATAATCATTTAAAAACTCTACAAAAGTATAATTGGTATGATTCTTTACAAGACGACTAAAAGTAACTTCGGACATACTAAGAAATTCTGCTGCTTGTTTGATGCTGATCTTTTGGGTATAATTCTTTTGAATAAATTCGTGAAGTTTTCTTAATTTCTCGCTGTTATAAAACTCTTCTTTTAGATCTGTAATATCCGATAATAGCACTTTATTTGGTGAGAGAGCCAAATAATATAGTAAAGACGAAAATTCAAGGAAAGAATCCAAACCTCTTTTTTCAGATATGCTATTAATTTTGGATGTAGTACGGATAATCGTTTCTTCAGAAAATAAGACTCCTCTACTCGACATATTTAGTAAATCTCTTACAGGCTTCATCATATTTCTATCTAAAAGCTTTTGGGGGAAAAGATCTTTTGGAAACTGAATGGTTATCTCATGAATACTTTGACTTATGCAATCACCTTGCTCCCATCCATGTGGGAGGTTTGGTGCTATTAGTACTAATTCCAGTTTATAAATATTATCAAAATGATCACCGACTGAACGTTTCGCCCCTGTACCATTAAATATGAAATTTAACTCATATTCCGGATGAAAATGAATGGGAAAATCAAATTTGACTTTTTTTCTATCAAAAACTAATAAACTGTCCCCTTCTCTTAAGGGTGTTATTTCTCTATGAATTGCATTGCTCATGCTCAAAAATGATAATATATTATAGATAATATTATAAATATGGTGATTATATTTTATTATTCATATATATCTTATTATATCCTGTTATTACAATCCTATTATTAGTAATTAAGTGTGAGTGGTTCGATATTAGAAAGCAGTAATGTCCAGTTATTTTTTTAGTAATATGCTATACCCATTCTTAATAGAGACTACTATAGATATCGATTTTTAGACTTAAAACATAAAGTTAGAATAATATATATTCTGCACAGGGGCAATTAATGTATGTTTATGATATTGTGCGTATTAGAAATTATGCATGATTCTAAATT
>CAYOVC010000188.1:0-5850 GCA_964407305.1 uncultured Bacteroidaceae bacterium
GAGGATGTGACCGTTGATGCTGGCCCGGCAGATGAGGTGTGCTCCCCCAATACCTATACACTTTCAGGAGCCACTTTAAGTGGTGACCATTCATCCATCACCTGGTCCACTTCCGGCGATGGTAGTTTTAACAACACGGGAAACCTTAACCCGATCTATACGCCTGGGGCCAGTGATATCTCCAGTGGTTCGGTGCAGCTGACCATCTCCATCATTGGCGTGGCTCCCTGCGGCAACAAGAGCGATAACATGACCCTTACCGTTCATGAACCACCGATCGTAAACGCTGGCAGTAGTCCCACAATCTGCGAAGGATCAAGCTATACGGTCAACAATGCTACTGCAACCGGCGACTATACGGCTCTTACATGGACCACCTCCGGAGATGGGTCGTTCACGGCCGGGCAGGGATCTCTGACACCAACCTATCAGCACGGAGCGGGCGATGCCACAGCGGGTACCGTTACCCTTACACTAACCGCCACTGCGGCTGGTTCATGTGCAGACAATGCAGATGACATGGTCATTACCATTGAACCCGCACTCGATCCGGGTATCATTACAGGGAGCCAGTCAATCTGTTTTGGCGACGATGCTGCGCCATTTACCAGCGTCGCCCCGGTTACGGGAGGGGTGGCACCCACATACCAGTGGTACAAGGCCCCCGCTGAAAATGGTCCCTACGGTGTGATGATTGGCGAAAACGGCGCCATACTCGACGAAGGCGTCCTTGCAGAAGGATCCTACTACTACTTCAGACAGGCGCTTTCATCAGGGATTTGTCCACCGGCAAATACCGATACACTCTCCATTATCGTAAACCCCGGACCGCCACCCACCCCGCTGAATATCACCAATAACAGTCCGGTATGTGAAGATGGTACCGTAACCGTCGATGTGGATGATGCACCCACTGCGAGCCAGTATATCTGGGATGTATCATGGGACGGTGTCGATGATGACGAGGATGTGATCACGGCAGTGTCGGAGGTGCTGATAGACATGACCGGTGTAGCACCGGGAATCTATACCGTGAAGGTTAAGGCGCGGAACGGCTGCGGCGACAGTGACTGGTCACTTACCACCACCATCACAGTGTCGCAGATCCCTGATGCGAGCGCATCCGTTAACAACGCCCCTGGCATCTGCAGCGGTGCGTTTACCAATATCGTTTTCAACAGTGACATTTCGGCCACAGGAAGCTGGACCGTTACCAATGCCGGCTCTACGAATGCAGCCAGCGGATCGGGACTTGTCAACGGCGGCACGATTGCTCAGCAGCTGACCAACAATGGCACTACGCCCGTCACCGTAACATACAACCTCTTCCCTATCGGGACCGCAGCTCCTAATTGCGTGGGACCATCCATACCTTTCGACGTAACAGTCAATCCGATCCCGACCCTCACCAGCTCACTGACGCCACCCTCCATCTGTAGTAATACTGCCTTCAGCTATACCCCTACCAGCGCCACTCCGGGTGCCAGCTTCAACTGGGACCGGGCCACAATGGCCGGCATCACCCCGGCAGGACCGACATCAGGAACAGGGAATCCGAATGAGACGCTGGTTAACACCACCGCTGCACCAATCAGCGTTGTGTACGAGTTTACCCTCACAGCAAATGGTTGCTCCAACACGCAGAATGTTACCGTTGTCGTGAATCCGACACCTACGCTTACCAGCACCCTCACACCTGCAGCCATCTGCAGTGGCAGCACGTTTAGCTATACCCCCACCAGTGCCACGGCAGGGACATCATTCAGCTGGGAGCGTGCACCGGTGGCCGGGATCACACCCGCGGGACCCACCACGGGAACAGACAATCCAAACGAAACGCTGGTCAACACCACGTCCGCACCTATCAATGTTGTTTATGAGTATACCCTCACGGCAAACGGTTGCTCCAACACACAAAATGTGACGGTAACCGTTCATCCCACACCAACACTGAGCAGTTCACTGACTCCACCTGCCATCTGCAACAACACTGCCTTCAGTTACACACCCACGAGTGCCACAGCAGGAACCAACTTCAGTTGGGAGCGGGCACCGGTGGCCGGTATCACTCCGGCTGGACCTACTTCAGGAACGGGTAACCCGAACGAAACGCTGGTTAACGGCACCACTGCACCCATCAGCGTTGTCTATGAGTACACCCTCACAGCAAATGGCTGCTCCAACACGCAGAATGTAACCGTTGTCGTGAATCCGACACCTACGCTTACCAGCACCCTCACACCTGCAGCCATCTGCAGTGGAAGTGCATTCAGCTATAACCCCACAAGTGCCACGGCAGGGACCAGTTTCAATTGGGAACGGGCGCCGGTAGCCGGGATCACACCGGCAGGGCCGACATCAGGAACAGGGAATCCAAATGAGACCCTGACCAATTCCACCGCTAATCCAATCGTGGTCATATACGAATACACCCTTACGGCAAACGGTTGCTCCAATACACAAAACGTAACAGTAACTGTTAACCCGACACCCACACTAACCAGCACCCTCACCCCGGCCGCTATTTGTAACGGTGGCACCTTCAGCTATACCCCCACCAGTGCCACGGCAGGGACATCATTCAGCTGGGAGCGGGCACCGGTGGCCGGGATCACACCGGTAGGGCCGACATCGGGAACGGGGAATGCGAGCGAAACGCTGGTCAACACAACATCCGCACCTATCAATGTTGTTTATGAGTATACCCTCTCTGCAAACGGTTGTTCCAATACACAAAATGTGACGGTAACCGTTCATCCCACACCAACACTCAGCAGCTCGCTGACCCCACCCGCCATCTGTAACAACACTGCCTTTAGTTACACTCCCACAAGTGCTACGGCAGGAACTTCATTCAGTTGGGAGCGGGCACCGGTGGCCGGGATTACGCCTGCGGGACCCACCACGGGAACAGGCAATCCGAACGAAACGCTGGTTAACGGCACCACTGCACCCATCAGCGTCGTCTACGAGTACACCCTCACAGCAAATGGTTGCTCCAATACGCAGAATGTAACCGTGGTTGTGAATCCAACACCAGAGCTGACCAGCACCCTTACGCCTGCAGCCATCTGTAGCGAAGGAACCTTCAGCTATACACCCACCAGCGCCACTACCGGCACCTCATTCAACTGGTCACGTGCACCTGTGGCGGGGATCACCCCGGCAGGGCCGACATCGGGTCCGGATAATCCGAACGAGACACTGGTCAACACCATATTCAACCCGGTTGACGTTACCTATACATATACGCTCACAGCCAATGGATGCTCCAATATTGAGAACGTAGTTGTGACCGTCAACCCAACACCCAACGCCACACCGACACCCCTTAGTCAGACCATCCCGAACGGGGACTTTACCGATATATTGATGGATGGCGATGTGGCAGGGACAACGTTTGGATGGCGCGTGCTGAACGCCGGGTCGACCAACGCGGTCGCTGGCGGCGGACTGGGCATTGGCGACAGGATCGAGCAGCAGCTGAGCAACATCAGCGGTTCATCGGTAACGGTGACCTACCGCATTGGTCCGGCAGCAAACGGCTGCGTGGGCGACTCCGTGGATGTGACCGTAACCGTGGATCCGTACGTGGATATGACCGTAGTGAACAACAACCCGGTGATATGCAGCGGCGGAAGCAGCGATATCGATGTGAGCAGCAGTGTGGCCGGGGCGACCTTCAGCTGGACCGTCACCGACCTGAACGGGCTCGGGGCGAACACCGGCACGGATGTCGGACCGAACACCGGCATCACCATCCAGGATATGCTGACGAACAGCAGCTCCGTCACCGACTCGGTGATCTACCACATCACCCCTACCGGTCCGGCGCCAACCTTTATCACCGGCGACACCGAAGATGTGAAGGTATACGTCTACCCGATACCCACAGCACAGCCGGTGAACAATGCCGCTGATATCTGCAACGGCACACAGACCGATATAGATCTTGGCAGCGACGTGGCGGGCACCACCTTCACGTGGACCGTGAACGATCCGAGCGGCACCTCCGGGGCGACAGGCTCCGCGACACCGCGTGCGATCGGGTACACCATCGCGCAGACCCTCGCCAACCCGGGCACCACGTCGATCACCGTGCAGTACCTCATCACCCCCACCGGTCCGGCCGCAGGCAGCTGTCCGGGCACAACCGTACCCGTCGACGTGACGGTACACCCCACCCCGATCGCGCAGCCGGTGAACAACACCGAGGATATCTGCAGTGAGGAGACCACCGATATCGTGATGGGATCCACCGTGGCGGGTTCGACCTTCACCTGGACGGTGGCCGATCCGAAGGGCAGCGGCGCCGTGGATGGCAGCGGCGGCATGGGCGCTTCGATCGCGCAGCAGCTGTTCAACGCCACGCAATCGCCCGTGAGCATCATCTGGGAGATCAACGTGAACGGTCCGGGCGCAACAGCCTGTGCGGGCACCGCCGTCTTCGAAGAGGTGATCATCAACCCATTGCCCAACACCACGCCGGTTACCGGTGTGGATACCACCTGCGAGCAGACAACGAACCTGCTGTTCCAGACCGATCCCGAGGCAGGATCGTTCTTCGAGTGGCACCTGCCGGCGGCGCTGGGAACGCGTATTTTCGGCGGAACGGGACTCGAGAGCAACGCGATCGTGATCAACGCAGCCGATATACCCGGACCGGGCTATGTGACCGATTCGCTGTGGGTGTTCGAGACCAACCAGTACAGCTGTACGAACGACACGATGTTCAAGGCGCTGACGATCGTGCCCTACCCGGTGGCCTCTGTGATCGCCGGTGAGGAGGACCCATGTGCCGGCTCGACGCATACCTACAGCGTGCCGGACAATCCGAACAGCACCTACCAATGGTTTATCCCGTCGGGGGCGTCGATCGTGGGCGATCCGACGCTGCACGAAGTCGAGATCACCTTCGGCCTGATCAGCGGTCAGGTCCGCGTACGCGAGACCACCGCAGGCGGGTGTCTGACGGACCATGTGATAAAAGATATTTCAGTGCGGCAGCTGCCGGTGACCACGCTCAATGCCGACCGGACCGTGATCTGCGTGGGTGAGAACGTAAACTTCACCGCGGGACCGACAACCGATATTGCCAACTACGAATTCTTCTTGAACGGCGTTTCGGTGCAGAGCGATGCGGTGAATACATGGGCATCGACCACGCTGGCGCATGACGATACAGTGACCGTGATTGCGACGACCATCTGGGGATGTGAGCGCGAGAGCGCACCGGTGGTTATGACCGTGAATCCCGATCCGATCGTGACGCTGACCAGCTCGGCAGCATTGAACACCATCTGCGACGGGGAGGTTGTGACCTTCGAGGCCACCTCGGGCGATGCCGTGTTGTACAACTTCTTCCTCAACGGCGTCTCGCAGCAGAGCGGTCCGCTCTACTTCTGGACCACCGATCCTTTTGAGCTGAGCGACGGCGACGGGGTAAACGTGGAGGTACAGAGCGCAGCAGGATGCTGGGGCGCGAGCGATACGATCACCACCACCGTGAACGAACTGCCGGTGGCCTCGATCGACGGCGACCATACCGTTTGTCCGGGTACCACCGTCGACATCGCGGTAACCGCAACGACGGGCGTGGGTCCGTTTGATATTACCGTTGACAATGGCGTGGGAACACTGTTCGGCTACGTGAATAGTACGCCGATACCGGTGACCCCCGCGTTCAGCACGACCTATCTGTTAACAGAAATAATTGATGCGAACGGATGCAGATCGGTAACGGGACCGAACATCAGCGGGTCGGCCGTGGTAACGCTGTTCGACACCGTGGAGATACTCACCCAGCCGCAGGATGTGTCGGTTTGTGAGGGCGTGAACACCAGCTTCACC
>CAYOVC010000189.1:0-5849 GCA_964407305.1 uncultured Bacteroidaceae bacterium
CAAGTAAAATCGCTGTTTTTACCCAAACAGGGGATCCTCTTAGTATATCAGAGGTTTCTATACCCAATTTAGAACCTTATGAGATTCTTGTAAAAATCGAATACACTACCTTATGCAGAAGTGATTTAAACACTTTTTCAGGAAAACGAAGAGAAAAAACGCCTACCATACTCGGACATGAGATCGTGGGGCGAATTGTTTCTTTTGGTGAGAAGCACTCCCGAATGGATGAGAGCAACTATAAGCTGGAAGTGGGCGACCGCATCACCTGGGCTATATATGCCAGTTCGCCCGATGATCTTATGTCCAAAAGAGGGATTCCGCAGAAAGCGTCCGACCTTTTTAAGTATGGGCATGAGCAGATTTCGGAAGAAAACAATTTGCATGGGGGACTGGCAGAATATATAATTTTACGGGCCAATACCCCTATGGCGCACCTTGACGAGGAAGTGCCCCTGCAGCTGGGAGCCATAATCAATTGTGCGGTTTCGACCGTGGCAGGGTCTATCCGTTTGGGAGGAGAATTGAAAGACAAATCGGTTTTAATCTCGGGAGTAGGAAACCTGGGTATCTACGCCTGTGCCATGTGTAAAACTTTCGGGGCCGGGCGGGTGACTGCCAGTGACACCAACCGGGAAAGGTTGGAATGGTCCTTACAATGTGGTGCCGATGCAGCCTGCCTGGCTGATGAAAATGGAATCACGGATTTGGGCACAGGAAGGTTGTCGGATGAGAAGTTTGATATTGTCCTGGAATACAGTGGAGCCCATTCTGCCATGCAGAAATCTATCGGCATGCTGAACACAGGAGGAACAGCGGTGCTGGTCGGAGCTACTCATCCCGGACGCGATTTGTGTCTGAATGCCGAAAAGCTTATTCGTAACCTATGGACTATAAAGGGTCTACATAATTATAATGCCCGCGATTTTGTTACCGCTGTCAATTTTATTGAAGAACATCATTCGCATTTTCCATTTCTCGAAATGGTCTTTAATGGCTTTCATTTCGGTCAGGTGAATGAAGCTTTTGAATATGCGCTCAAATATAACCCCTTTCGTGTGGGAATTAATATAAGCAATAATGAGTAAAATTAAATTAGTTGTTTTTGATCTTTCGGGAACTACTGTTGAGGATGATAATGCTGTTGCAAGATGCATGCATCAGGCTGCAGTTGAGCATAATCTGGATGTAGCCCTCGGGGAATTTGAGAAATCTATCGGCACAAATAAAATCCATCTTTTCCAGTATATGGTGGCGAAAAGCAGGGGACAGGATGTGCGGATTGAGGACTTTGAAAAGTATGATTTTCCTGAAATTCTCAATAAGGCTATGATCATGTTTAAACGATATTCGGAAATCATGCTCGAATATTATCATAAAAATGTGCAGGCTATGCCGGGAGCGGAAGATACTTTCCGCTGGTGCAGGGAAAATGGGATTAAAGTTGCAACCGATACGGGCTTTCACAACGACGTGAACGATGCCATCATGGATGGCCTGGGCTGGCTTAGAAATGGTCTGGTAGATTTATCTGTCGATGTGGAAGATACCAACGAAGTGGGCCGCCCTGCCCCCTTTATGTTGTTTTATATCATGAGAGATCTGAACATTCAAAGTGTTCATGAGGTATTGAAAATCGGCGATACGCCGGCCGACCTGGTTTCGGGGTATAATGCCGGTTGTGCCGGAAATGTCGGGGTATTAAGTGGAGCCAACTCCAAAGAAGTACTGGAAATATATCCCCATAGCCATATCATAAACAGCGTGGCAAATCTGCCTGAACTGATTGAAAAAGAATTCTGAAGGGTATTGTTATGAATTCGGGTAAGGAAATCAATCACGAGCTGAAATCGGAGGGGGATATCAATATATCCGCCGAACGAAAAAGCTGGCAACAGCGGAATGTAAGTCAGGCCACCCAACAACTGCTTCGGGAGGATGAAGCTGTTTTTCTGCATCAGTCCCTTTCAACCCCCTGTCTCACCGCCATAGAAGATGGGGAAGGCAGCTCATTTGTCGATACCGACGGAAAAACTTACCTGGATTTTCACGGAAATAACGTGCACCTGCTGGGATACCGGAATCCGTATATCCTGCAGAAAGTCAAAAAACAATTGGATGGCCTTGTGTTTTCTCCCCGCAGGTTTACCAACAGAATTTCAGTCGATTTTGCACAAAAACTCACCCGGCTGACACCGGATCCGCTCAATAAGGTTCTTTTTGCCCCGGGGGGAACCCTTGCTACCAGTATTGCCCTGAAGCTGGTTCGCATAGCCACGGGGAAACATAAGGTGATTTCTATGTGGGATTCCTTTCACGGGGCGGGTATGGACTCCCTGTCTGTAGGTGGAGAATCCTTATTCCGTAAGAATCTCGGGCCTTTGATGACCGGGGTGTTTCATGTACCTCCTCCATCTGCTTACAGGGGATTTTTGACCGGGGAAGAGGGAAATGATGAGAAATATGCCGATTATATTGAATATGTTATTCAAAAAGAAGGAGATATAGGAGCGGTAATCGCTGAAACCATCCGCGATTCTGTCGTCGAAATCCCTTCTGTCAGCTACTGGCAGAAAGTACGTGCAATCTGCGATAAATACAATGTACTGCTTATTCTCGATGAGATTCCCATCGGGCTGGGCAAAACCGGGAAAATGTTTGCATTTGAACATTTTGGAATTCAACCCGATATACTGACCCTTGGCAAGGGTCTGGGGGGAGGAATTATTCCCATTGCATCCGTTATTGTCAATGAAAATCTGGATGTGGGACAGACGACCGCACTGGGCCACTATACGCATGAAAAATCACCTCTGGGTGCGGCTGCAGGATTAGCTGTCCTGGAGTTTCTCGAAAAGGAGAATATCCTCGCTAAAGTAGGTGAAGATGAAAAATTTTTGAAAGAGGAACTACATATGCTTAAAGATAAATTTGAGCTTATTGGCGATATTCGTGGCAGAGGATTGCTTTGGGGAATTGAACTGGTAAAAAATCGAAATACAAAAGAAAAAGCTGTCGATAAGGCTGAAAAAATTATGTACTATTGCATGGAAAATGGCTTAAGCTTTAAAGTCTCATCCGGCAATGTACTGATGTTAACCCCTCCTTTAACCATCACGCGGGATGAGCTTAAACATGCGGTTGAAATATTGGAAAATGCCTTTAAATCAATTAAATAGGTTTATTTTATAAATGACACAGCAAAAGTTCTCAAAGCGAAATCAGAAAATACGATTTATACTTTTTGCTTCTCTTGCCGCTTTTGGGACATATTTCTGTATGTATGCTTTCCGAAAACCTTTTAGTGTTGCTACTTTTGAAGGACTAAGCTACTGGGGGGTAGATTATAAGATTTTACTGATCCTGGCGCAGGTGTTTGGCTATACCCTGTCGAAAATGCTCGGAGTGAAAATAATATCTGAAATGGACAGGACAAAAAGACTTTATATCCTGTTGTTTTTTATTGGTTTTGCCGAACTTGCACTCTTGGGATTTGCACTCACTCCTGCTCCCTGGAATATTTTGTTTCTCTTTCTCAACGGACTCCCACTGGGGATGATCTGGGGTATAGTGGTATCCTATCTGGAAGGCAGAAAAACCTCGGAAGTGCTGGGGGTAATTCTGGCCTCAAGTTTTATCGTTTCTTCCGGTGTGGTGAAATCCATCGGTAAATTCCTTCTCGATAATGTTGGAATCAGTGAATTCTGGATGCCTTTTTTAACCGGATTGCTTTTTATTCTTCCCATCATAGCTTTTGCCTTTATGCTGGAAAAGATTCCTCCCCCAAGCGAGGAAGATATAGAATTGAAGAGTGAGAGAACCAAAATGAACGGAAAAGAGAGGTTCGAATTTTACCGTTCCTATGCTTTGCCCTTAACCCTCTTTTTGCTATTGTTTATCATGCTGACCGCCGCAAGGGATTTCAGGGATAATTTTGCCAGGGAAATATGGGATGCTGTTGGCTATTCGGGTTCTTCAGCCGTGTATTCGGTTTCAGAAATTCCTATCGCCGTTAGTGTTTTACTTATATTGGCACTGGTCGGGAATATCAGACATAACCGCAGGGCATTGAGTTTATATCATTTGACTACCTTTCTCGGAGGTAGCCTGATCATTTTATCAACGCTGCTTTTCCAGTCTTCCCTTATGAATGCCATGGCCTGGATGATCATTTCCGGATTCGGAATTTACATTTCCTATCTGCCTTTTAACGGGATATATTTTGATCGTCTGATAGCGGTTTTTAAAATCAGGGGAAATATCGGTTTTCTGATCTATTTTTTTGATTCTTTTGGCTATCTGGGAAGTGTGCTGATTCTTTTGTATAAGAATTTTGGGCATGCCGAACTTTCCTGGTTGAAATTTTTTATCAATGGATTGTACCTCCTCGGTTTTACCGATATATTGGCAACAACGCTCTCGGTATTATATTTTAATCGTAAATTAAAAAAGATATGAAGAAAATTAAACTGGTTGTATTTGATATGGCCGGAACTACAGTTGATGAAAAAAATGTCGTATATAAAACCGTTCATAAAGCCTTGACTTCCCATGGGGTAGAGGTGGATTTGAATACGGTGTTGCGCATAGGTGCCGGAAAGGAAAAACATCAGGCTATAAAAGATGTAATGGCTGCCCTGGGAGTTGAAAACCTGAGTAGTGAAGATGTATTTTCCGATTTTAAAACCCTGCTCGACGAGGCTTATGAAAGTCTGGATGTGAGTCCGATTAAAGGGGTAGACGAAACCATGGCCGAACTCAGGAAAATGGGAGTAATTGTGGTTTTAAACACTGGATATAACAGCCGTGTAGCCAATGGCCTGATTGAAAAACTGAACTGGAAAAAAGGCATAGATTATGATGCATTAATCACTGCTGATGATGTGGAAAAAGGAAGGCCTCATCCCGAAATGATCGAGAAAGCCATGGAAATGTTTGGTATTTTAGAACCTTCAGAGGTACTAAAAGCCGGTGATTCGGTTATTGATATCGTTGAAGGCCAGAATGCCGGTTGTGGGATCACCATTGGAGTGCTGTCGGGTGCTCAGTCCCGTGAGCAGTTGGAAACAGAAAATCCCACATACATACTGGAATCTTTGGCTGTATTAGCAGAGGAATTGGGCGACAGGTTTTAAAAGGTTGTGTTGATCCTCATATAAAATGGGAATACCAGATCAGAAATTTCCTGGAATTCTGTGAAGTGTTGGTTGATGAATCCAAAAAGATCAGCATTAGCCTAACTACATCATATGATGATGTCAAGCAAAAAGAGGACAATTCAATGAAGTTTGAAGCAATTAAGGAAAATCTTAAATCCCACAATATCGAATTCGAGGTTGAGTTTAATGAAACAAGATAGGTGAGAAGACAGGAATCACCGACGACCTTCGGGCATGTTTCCCGGATAATCATAAAATGATCCAGTCGATAGCGTATTTTCTCATTCTTGAAGAAAATAACCCTTTGTTCAGATTTCAAGAATAGCATTATTAACCATACCCTCTGCTAAAGATAATAAAACTTAATCTGACTTCGAAAATGATCCGGGGCCTCCCCCACTCACTCCTCCATATCTCCCAGGTGCAGGTCGAGCGCGCGGGTCGAGATCTGAATCTCCCAGATCAGCAGTCCAAGCGATCCGATCAGCAGCAGCAGCGCGATCCCGAAGATCACCTCGGCAAGCGTAGTAGTGCCGACATAGAGAAAAAACATCGTGCCCACACAGAGCAGCAGGCTGGAGATACCCAGTACCTGCATCCCCCGGGTGAGCGCCAGTCGCCGCCGCAGGTTTTTGATCTGCCAGAGCAGTACCTTGTTCTTATGTTCCATGTACCGGGCGTGCAGACTCC
>CAYOVC010000190.1:0-5815 GCA_964407305.1 uncultured Bacteroidaceae bacterium
GGACCAAAAACAAAATCGTGCTTTTACTCATATAAATATGTAATCGTAAATCTTGTACGAATTTAACGAAATTATATGGGAGGCTTCATCATTCAACCTACATGAAACAAAGTATTCCATAAAAAAACAAATTATATGGTCTAAAAGCCCTTTTAAGGAGGTGAAAAAGTGAATCATTTCAGGACAACATAGTTTTGCAGCTTATTAAATCGAATCTATTTGACCGGTAAATGAAATAAATTGATAAATAGACAAATCTTTTATATTTTTTACTGCATTTATTGATTTACTCTCCTTCAATCTGCTATTTTTGTAAAAATGTCTCACGCATGGAAAACGATTGGAAAAAGAGATTGGGTGTAGTTTATTCCACCAATGAGAATTTCAACTACGACAAAGAGAAAGATACAACTGAAAACAGCGTGCCACCCAACCAGCAGCAACTGATTGTTTCACTCGATAAAAGAAACAGAAAAGGAAAGGCTGTCACCCTTATATCCGGATTCAGAGGATCGCCCGATGATCTGAAGGAGTTGGGCAGGAACCTGAAAAACAGATGCGGGGTGGGTGGTTCAGTTAAAGATATGGAAATCCTCCTGCAGGGCGACCACCGCGATAAAGTGGTCGGAATCTTGCAGGAAGATCAATACAAGGTAAAAAGATCTGGTGGCTAAAAAAGAAACCAAATGAAATTTTCAAAGAATGCACGGATCATTCCCGGGCTCATTTTGTTACAGTTCTTCGCAATGGCACTGTCAGCGCAAATCAGCGCCGACACCATTGCTACAGATACATCCTATTTCAGAGCAGGAGAAGACGACCGGAACCTGGTTGAATCCGTCATCAATAACTCTGTAGCCAACACAGCCTTGCTTCTGGAGCGCGGAGCCGACCCTAATGCGGTATCGTCAATCGGTAATTCTGCCCTGATGTATGCCGTTGAAAAGGGGAACATGGAGATTATAAAAATGCTTGTGGAATATGGTGCAGATGTTGACGCAACAGGCTTTAACAAAGAAACTCCCCTGTTTATAGCTATCCTTAACAACGATTTCCAGTCGGCCAAATACCTCCTGGAGCAGGGTGCCGATCCAAATGTTAAAGATGCTTTCGGCATAACAGCGCTCATCTACGCTGCCGCCACGAACCAATACCAGTCGGCCGATCTTCTTATCTTTTACGATGCAGATGAAACAATCACTGACGAACAGGGCAATGATCCCCTCATGGCAGCTGTCACTTTTGAGAACCTGGAAACCTCTGATGTGCTTTTGCAAAACGGACTCTCCCCCGACACCCGGGATAACGAGGGAAATACTCCTTCCATTGTAGCCACCCAACGCGGAAGCTATGATATTCTTCAGCTACTGCTTGACTATAATGCCGACGTCAACATCGCCAATAAGAAGAATTATACCCCATTGGCTTATGCCGTTACCTATGGCGACACGCTGGCTGCCAGGATGCTCATCGACCAGGGAGCCGATGTTCATCACCATATTGACAAGGGCAGGAACATGGCAGAACTTGCACGAATCAGCGGTAACCAGCCGATGATTGAAATGATCAGCAGCAAAGGGGGAGTACCGGCAAAGGGGGCTGACTTTTCTGAATTTCAGCTGACTTTCGGGAATTCGTTCAACAGAACGGATTACCTGATACAATTCAGGGGAGGTATTGTGGATACGAAAAAAGGGTATTACTTCGAAACAGGATTTGATTACAGGCCCTTTCAACGGAGGGTGCAAAACTATGTCAATGACACCCTGTTTCAATTCCGGGAGAGAAGAACCGGTTGGAGCCACACCGCTGGCAAGTATTTTAAACTCTTCGAAGCACCCGCAGGAACAGGATTATCAGCTTATGCTGCACTGACCGGGTACCTGTCATTCCCCGATTACCAGGGAACCTCCACTGATCCGCCGGTCGATTATCGCCTCATACCATCCGCAGGGATCGCCTTAAAGGGTCACCATGTAGGTTTTAAGGCAGGTGTCGACTGGTACAGGTTCGGGAGTATCCTCGACAAAGGGTTGAAATGGAACGTTTCCGTGATATTCCGCCTGAAATACCCCAAAATGCAGTATGACAGAAAAGAAATAACATGGGAATAGAGGTGGTATGAAAATATGGTTTACGCATTTATGAAACAGACATTATCAATACCTTAGACTGGAACGGACATGAAATCATTCATAAAACTTACGATGCTACTTTTGCTGGCACTCTGCTTTAATTTCTCCGGTTGCGAGCAGGAGGACCTCGCCTTCATAACTGATTGCGATAATTGTCTCGATGCCATTCCCGACTCAGCCGACCTGATCGTCAGTGTAACCATCAATGAAGAAAATCCCTTTGTGCCGCTTACTTTTTACATCGGCGATTATGAAGATGGTATCATCGATTTTATTGACACAACCCGTACAGAAGAACGGCTGCTCTATTCTGAGGTCGGTGTGGAGTATTCAGTGAAGGCCACCTACAGGAAGGATGGAGAAACAGTTATTGCGGTCGATGGCGACAGGCTCAGGATCGTCGACGGCTCAGGAGATTGTTATCCCCCCTGCTATTTTATTCGCGGGGGAACGCTCGATGTAAGGCTGAAGGAGTAACATACCAGAATTACAGAAGCACCTGTTTCTATTTTACCGCAGGTTCCGGCATTGCCAGCCGGATCAGGCCTGTAGCCACCCTTGATCCTACCCCTCCCCTGATCACCATGATTACCATCTCCTCACCCCGGACAGCGTTCAAATCTGCTGAAGTAAATATTTTGCTACGCTCAACCATCGATCCGGAATATAAAACCCTGCCGGCTATGGAGACAAACTCAACAGTTACGGGAAGGGAAATCCGGTCTGCCAGCCGGACAATGAAATGATCTGCAACAGGATTGGGATAGACCGTAAAAAACTGATCTTTTTCTTCTTCCAAAGATTGAATACTCCAAAATACCGAACCGGACACACTGTTGTTGGAAAGTACACTATCGGACTCTGCAGTGATCATAAACGCGTGCCAGCCATATCCAATATCATCATCGCCTGAAATGATACGGACAGAAATTTCTGTAGCCTCCCCCGGATCAAGCGCAATGATGGCTGTATCGGTCATTCCCGGCACATCATTCAGAAAACTGGTATAGCGCAATACCTCCATAGAAATATTACCCTCATTTGTCACCTCAACAATCACATCGGCGTATTGTCCGGGGACCGTATCCAGACCGGTCAGTCGCAATGCAAGATCGGGAAATGCATAATGTTCAAAAGTAAACTGCAATGTATCATTGCCGGAATACCCATCCCCCTCAGCCTTCACCCCTGCCAGGACGGTATATGAGCCCAGACCGGACATATCGAAAATACCTGTCAGCTCAATGTCCAGGATATCACCGGGAGAAATAGTGTCACTGAATGGTTGTTCCATCCATGCTGAGCCATTTACGTTGTAACCTACAACGAAACCGTTGATAGCCTGTCGACCGGAATTGACCAGGTTGATCCGAAGCTGCTCATCCGTGCCAAGTGATTTCCCGCTTGATGGCTCCTTCAACTGCAGTATTCCCAGATCTATGCTGTCAAAAGCATTTGCCGGAAAGACCACATTATCGATCCATGCGGCATCTTCACCCTTGATCGTATTAACATCCTTCTGGTACCTCCACTCCATGAGCCTGCTCCCGGGTTCCAATACATGCGCATGTCGTTTCCAGCCAATTTCACCCGACCACTGCGCAACAAGGGTATTGTCTACAAAGAATTTCAGGTAATCGTAATCGTCCTCAGAGGAGACCCTGAAATCAAAAACAACCGAATCGGTCTGCAATACCTCAACCTCAATCTGGAGTGCACTGCTGGCGCTATGGGGTATATTTCCGGAGCGCAGCGACCATGGGGAACCGCTGTGAATGATTGAATCAGGCATCCATGCATGGTCACCACTGATCCATTTGAACCGCGACAGATCACCGGTTGAAAAATCCTCAAAGTGCCGGCCTGTGACCAAAAACAAACTATCGCTAACCGGGGTATAGATATCATCGGTCTTAAACTGTATCCATTCCGCGTGTGGCACGGGTATTGACAGGTCAACAGCACCTGACTGAGAGGCCCGGGCATATTGTCCGGCTTCCATTCCCGGCAATTGGAAGGGAGACAGCATCTCAAGTTGCAGTCCATTTAACACAGTGTGCAGAACATTTAAGGTGTCCGATCTGAAGCTCCCCCTGTTCTCCACCTCCCAGCTGAACAATATCCTTTCACCCGGCTCAATCATACCGTTTCCGTTCCCATATTTCCTGTCGTCCCAGCTAATGCCTTTAGATACAAGCAGTGGGGCATAGATAATCTCCCGGAGATAGATATTATTTCCTGCCGTTCCATTCATTGCGCTCAATCCCAGTGTAAAATTGGTCCTGTCCGGTGCAGTTTCAGCAGCTGTTATATTGAATGCACCGGTAATAACAAGCGTATCACCGGGACCGATGGATTCAATTGCCAAGGCAGAATCCGAAATAGATATAAATTCCTCAAAACAGGACAGCAGCAATGTATCGGGTTGAAAGACCCCTTCACCTGCATTTACCAATTGGAGATCCAGTGAAAAACCTTCACCTGCGGAGACCATGCCATCTGCACCCACTGACTCAGTGTTCAGCCCATACCCTGCAAGCTGCAGATAGCCTTCAGCTCCACCGGTAATAAAGATGGTGTCGACCAGCGGCTGGCGATAATCGCCCGTCACAACAAGTTTCAGCTGATCAGTATTCAGTGTATCCGGAATGGTGAGCCAGGCCTGCCCAAACTGATCGGCATGCAGTGCATGAATCAACCTGCCTTCAGCAGAAAGGGCAACGTAATCAAAGGCGGAGGCCCTGACGCTTAGCTGTGTTGCACCTGGAGGGATGCTGTTCGGGTATTCCGCCGGAGCATGGTCCGGAACCCGGAACCATGGAACGATGCTCGGATCTCCCATCACCTGGTAGATCTCCCAGTAATACTTCTTCATGCTAGTAGTGCTCTGCTGAACGGTCATGTTACCAGCGAAAATCATCTCCCCGAGGCTGGGCGACCAATCCCCAACCGGTTCGTTTCCCATGTGAAACAGCTTGTCATAATAACCTGCTGTAGTAGTCTCATATTCAGGATTAGCGGTAAACGGACCAACACCTACCGACCAGAAAAAATCCTCATCCCAAAATGAGTCGTTGGTACACCCGATATAACCAATGGCGCCTTTGTCCTTTATCTTCACCACGGCTTCTGCGAAACAGTCGCTCGTCCTGTTGAACTGATTGGTGCTGCAGCCGTTGCCAATCATCAGTCCAAATTTGTTGATGTTTTTCATGGTGTCGATGTGACCAAGCCTGAACGCAGGGTCGAGCCAGCCGTCGTATTCACCGTGACCTGTATAATTCACCAGCGCGGCACCGACATCGATATCCTGCAGGATCTCCTCGTCCATTGAAGCTGCCGCCGGATGCAGGTAAACATTCGCCTGGATCCCGTTCTGGTTATTGAAATAATAGTTGGCCGCATAATTGATCTGCCCGTTCCCGTGCTTTGGGGCATAACTTGCATCATATCCCGCGATGAGGATGGTTTTACCCAGAAAGGATGGATCCGGGAACTGAAATTTCTCATACATGAGGATCTTATCGACAACATTGGTCAGCTCTTCACTGCTCTTCACAGAGATCCTTCCATGAAACATCTCCGGCAGGTAATCATCCGGTCCGTCGAACGTTGTGTAGTAAAGGTCGGTTATCTGTCCGGAAGGCTGCGACAAAGGTACATGCTCAACATCGCCGGCT
>CAYOVC010000191.1:0-5802 GCA_964407305.1 uncultured Bacteroidaceae bacterium
AGCGGACCAGCATCCAGGAGGACCGTGATGAGATATTTGCAGAGAATGAACGGCTCACCGTGGAGAACCGCGAGATGAAGGCGAACATTGGGGAGGTGCTGGCGCAGAAGGAGAAGTTTGTTGAGGACAGCATACGCCTGCACCGTGAGCTCGCGGATACGCAGGATGAGATTACTCAGCTACAGCGGAAGTATAACGATCTGCAGGAGTCGCACGATGCACTGCTCAGGGGCAGCGCGCGGGAGACACGCCGGTTGCTGAGTGAACTTCAGACGGCACAGGCGGACCTCGCTGAGAAGCAGCGTGCATTGGCGGAGCTGGAAGGAAACGTCTCCGAGCAACGGCAGTCACTGACCCGTCTCAGGGCCGAACTGGAGGCGAGGAACGCCCGGCTGATGGAGATGGAGGAGATGATGCAGGAGAAGGACCGGCTGATGAACAGGCTAAGGCAGACGGTGGCCGATGCCTTGCTGGGTTTCGAGGGACAGGGACTGACGGTTACTATGAAAAACGGGAAGGTGTATGTGTCGCTCGCGAACCAGCTGCTCTTCAGCTCGGGCAGTACGGAGGTCGACCAGAACGGTCAGCGGGCGCTCCGACAGCTTGCAGCGGTGCTGGCACAGAACCCCGATATCAGTATTATGATCGAAGGACATACCGATGATGTACCGTTCAGGAAGGGCTCGTCGATCAAGGATAACTGGGACCTGAGCGTATTGCGTGCCACCTCAATAGTAAGGATTCTGCTCGATGCCAAATCGATCGATCCGGAACGGATTACCGTGGCAGGCAGGGGAGAGTACCTGCCGGTGGATCCGGCCGACACACCCGAAGCCAGGGCAAAAAACCGGCGAACAGAGATCATCCTATCACCTGATCTGGATGAGTTGTACAGGATTTTGGAGATGGATTAGGTCTTTACGAGCTCAGCAACCATAAATGCCTCCGCTTTCTGTTCAAATTTACTCCGGGCTTTTGAGCCAGACATGCCATATTTTCTATCAAAAAGTTCATTGATAGTTTTTGGATTTTCAGTACTATTTTTTGTTTTCATAATACTCTCTTCTAAGTTTCTTTGCCCGTTCTATCTCCTTTCTGGGTGTCTTCTGCGAAAAGTAACTAATTGGTTACTATTATGCAAATGCAAAAATTGTAGTGTTCCAAATTGTGTATTCGGTGAGCTGTCTTTCTCAATTTAGGCATACATTACATGGGGATTATCCTGAACGAGCAAGTGGAGTGTACTATCTGTTTCGATTTATAAATACACTAAAGTCTTTGCTATTGACAGGATCTCTTTTTTGGGAATATCTAAACCAGCAGCAATCGTAGGCCAATCACTCGCTATTGATGAGATTTCATCCACAATATCCTTGGCTTTCTTTATTCCAAAAGAGCTGCCAAGTGTTAATACATCTTCTCTGGTGAAATTATCAAATTTACCATTTATCGACGATTGATGTGTGTTTGTCCAGGTTCCTCCCTTACTGTAGGAATAATTCACATCATAGGCCGGAGATATTCGCCATTTCCCAGATTTATCCATTAGAAATGAAAAATTTTTAACATGATCATCATGATTTCTCATTACAACATTAAATACTGACCTTCTGAACTGTTGTTCAAATTGATTATAGGGCAGTCTTAATCTTTTCATAACCCTGAAAAGGTTTTCATAGCTTGTAACTTTGGGAATCCTGTAATCTATTCCTGCTAGTGCACCAAAAGTTTGCATGTGTATTTTTTCTCCCTGATCGGCCCTGTCAAATCGTTTCGTTAAAAAATGAAACCTATTATTTTCTTCATGTAACCTGCTTTCCGAGATGTTTATACCACACTTCTTCGCTAATAAATAATAGGCATATTCAATCTTTCCAATACCTTCCCCCTCTCCAAGGGTTTTTTCATTGGCACCATCAATTTTAAGTAGCCAATATGAATAACCTTTTGGTTGTATAATATCTCCGGGTCTGATTTCTAGTATTTCGTCATTGTCATTGGTTTTAATTGCAATTAGTGCTTTTGCCCTTGCTCCTCCTGCCGAGCTGCCAATTCTTAAAATATCTGATAGGCTTTCTTTATCTAAATCAGTATATGATGTTTCTTCTTTTCTTTCCAAAACTTTCTCAGCAACCTTAACGATATCACCAACATGAATGCTGTAATCACTTTCATAACTATGCTTTATTGGTTCATATTCCAACGCCCCCATACCTCTTCGACCTACATATGATAATCTGTCTACCGGATTAATTGAATCGATTGATATTTGCCTCTGTCTTAACCATTCTTTCATCATAATGTTTCCAAAATTATCTGGCAATGAGTCGGATAGCAAATAGGGTAGATCATGAAAATTGATGTGGTCGCGCGAAGTTTCAAATATTCGCTCTTGAGTCGGCATCATTAATGGAGAAGGCTCAATATTACTATCCAGGAATGATGTACTGTATTGAAATGTAGCGCTTCCTCTATTATCATTCCATTCAACAGCCCCAATAGTTTCATTATACAACCTTACCTCAATGATCATAACTATTTAATTTTTCCGGATGCTCTTACTCTTTCAGTTTTCATTTTCGCTTTCTCGAACTTTAGCTTTAATTCTAAGTTTTCTCCTACTCTAAAAACCGATTCAAAATCTTTTATGCGATTTAGTCTCGTTAAGATCCTTATTAAACTCTCTACAGTGGTTGATTTGCCTTGTTCTATTAAGCTTATGGTTGAAACGCTCAATCCGACTTCAGCACTTAATTCTTTTTGGGTAAGATTATGCTGCACCCTTATTTTTTTCAGTCTCTTTCCAATCTCAACCAAAATTTCTTTCTCGGTTAAAAACATCCAATTATCCATAATCAACAGATATTAATAGTAATAATTAATTAGTTAAACAACTTTAATTGATATAACTACTAATATTTAATAAGTTATAGGCAAATATATACAAATTATTATAAATATCAGTATGTCAATAGTTACAAGATTATTATTTTATTAACTATTAATAAATAATTAGTTATGTTAGTTCTCTCCATAAAGTCTGACAGCTGTATTGCTGGTCCTGACCGCCATACTTGTGCACCAAAGCAGGCGCACCCCGGATAAAGGCGGGACAGCCAATATTTAGAATCTGTCAATAGAGTCGGAATGGACAGACATTTTAGTAATATACCTGCCGATCCACTGTCCATACTGAACGGCGGCGGCACCGGTGAGCAGCAGTACCACAGGCAGCATGAACTGTGAGGTGCCGGGCGGACCGGTGGCGAAGGCAAGAAAGACAATCAGGAGAAATAGGAACAGGCGGTACTCCGGTTTGAAGCTTTTGTTGAACAGGAAAGCCAAAAACCCGAAAAGGCGCAGCAGATTTACCAGGGCGATCAGCAGAAGGGCGATCACAACCAACACCGGCTGCGACAGGAAATACCTCCAGGCAGCCCGAAATCCTCCTTCATTCAGGTGATATAAGAACCCTTTTCCCCGCTCTTTTTCAATCCCGAAGAAGTTGTACAGGTCGAACCGCCCCGGGTCCACAAAAAACCGTGCCATCTCCTTCAGGTGGAACAGGGCGTACCCTTTAAGATCCTCTCGTATCACTGCTGTAACCGAGTCGGTAAGACATTCCGACTGCGCTTTAAAGTCCTTCTGCGCATCGCAGGTGGCATAGATCTGCTCCTTTACTGCACGGGCAGAATCCTCCCCGTCCCGATCCATCAGGAAATAGTAGAGGTTATAATCGACCAGGTTGATCTGCTGAATGCTGGAGATATGGTAGTACCCCGTTCGCTGCTGGTTCACCCCTCCCAGGATGATCACGAAGATCACCGGTATGAAGCTGGAGATCAGCACCAGTCGTTGCCGTGATCTGAAATAGAGCACGATAAACAGGATAACATTCGGAATAATGAAGAGGTACATCACCGGCTTGATGAGAATAGCGGCGATCAGCAGAAGTTGATAGAGCCAGAGCAGGTTGATCTTTTCTGTTAGAACGTAACGGTACAGCCTGACTGCTGCCAGCATTAACACGAACTGAAAAAGGATTTCCGTCATGATCATGTTGGCGTAGATGAACTGGGCAGGGAAGAGGACCAGCAGGGCGATGAGGATGGCGCTACCCTGCTTTCGCGGGGAGAAGATCTTCAGCATCAGCAATATGGAGCCGAAAGAGAGGAGCATCTGCAGGATAATCACCGGCACCATGCTTGCGGTAAACAGGCGTGTCAGGGCCAGGAATGCCGGGTAGCCCGGTAGCCGTTTGGTGTAGAGGGCCGGATCGACAGCCTCATCCATATTTCCGCTGTAGAGCACACCATCGCTAAGCAGATTATCGGCCGCGCGCAGGTATTCGTGGGAATCGTCAAGAAAATAGTTCTGCTGCAACAGTTGGATAACCAGGAACCCAAGCTGCAGCAGCAGAACAGTGATCATTACTATCCAGTATTTTCTTAACATCGCAGACACACAAAAATTTGAATCAATTTCAGATTTCCCAATGGGTAACTATCTGTTTTTTCTTAACTTTTTAAAAGCATAAAAAAAGACCGCAACAAAGCAGGAATGCCCCCGGCCCGATTGCGGTCCATATCATTGATCGGGATCGTATCAGATGGTCATTATATCCTCCTCCTTGCCTTCGACGATCTTATCCACTTTATCCGAGTACTCTTTTGTGAACTCCTCCACGCTATCGCTGGCGCGTTTTGAGTCATCCTCCGGCAGTCCGTCCTTCTGCATCTGCTTCAACTCCTCCAGCGCGTCACGGCGGCTGTTGCGGATACTGATCCGGGCGTTTTCACCCTCATTCTTCACCTGCTTCACCAGGCTCATCCTGCGCTCCTCTGTGAGGGGCGGTATACCGAGGCGGATCAGTTCACCGTTGTTCATCGGAGTGATCCCTATGTTGGCCTGCTGGATCGCCCGTTCGATCTTGTCGATCATATTCTTTTCCCAGGGTTGAATGGCGATCGTCTTGGGATCGGGGGTGCTGATGTTTGATACCTGGTTCAGGGGTGTCATCGCACCGTAGTAGTCAACCACGATCCCGTCCAAAATATGTACATTGGCCTTGCCCGCCCTGATCCTGCTCAGTTCGGTTTCAAGGTGTTCGATGGCCTTCTCCATTCTTTCACGGGTCATCTCAAAGATCAGTTCCACATCATCAGTCATAGCGTTATGTTTTAAAAACTGTCCCTAAATTATTCAAATTTTCACTAAAGTTCCAATTTTTTTCCCTGAAATCAGCTTTTTCAGGTTCCCACGCTCATTCATATCGAACACAATCACTGGTAGTTCATTCTCCCGGCACATGGTAAAAGCGGTTTGGTCGAGGATTCTCAGGTTCTTCTCCAGCGCCTCATCGAAGGTGATCTCATCGAATTTCTCAGCGTCGGGATCCTTCTCCGGATCGGCGCTGTAGACCCCGTCGACCCTGGTACCCTTCAGCATCACATCGGCATCGATCTCTATGGCTCTGAGCGCAGAGGCGGTATCGGTCGTAAAAAAGGGGTTGCCGGTACCGCCAGAGAAGATGACGATCTCTCCATGCTCAAACGCCTCAACTGCTTTATCGCGTGAATAGAATTCAGCAACAGGCTCCATCCTGAAGGCGGTCAGCAGCCTCGCTTTCGCCTTTTTCGATTCGAAGGCCGACTGTAGTGCAAGACCGTTGATTACTGTGGCGAGCATCCCCATGTAGTCACCTTTCACACGGTCGAATCCGTCATCGACACCTGATATCCCCCGAAATATGTTCCCGCCACCAATTACGATGGCTGTCTGCACACCGGCCTTGCTTACTTC
>CAYOVC010000192.1:0-5794 GCA_964407305.1 uncultured Bacteroidaceae bacterium
AGGTGTTGAGTGTTCTGCCTTGTGCATACAGTGTACTACTTCCGCCGGGATCGAACCCCATCGCACTTACCATTCCATGTTCTGCCAGTATTGCTGCCATCTCTGCATGTGTGGCTCCCACCGACTCCCTGATCCTCCCATTTACTGTACATACCATTAACGCTCCATTTTTATCCATGCCCGCGGCGATCTTCGGCCCGCGCATATCCTCATAATCGAGGCGGGCTGCCTGGGTGGCAATTGAGTTTTTTGTTTTCCAACCCTCCGTCTCCATATCAATTGCAGTATTTCCTTTATTTAACAATAACGGACCTGCCTCAACGGCATGTAGGATATTTTCATAACCCCGGATACGAAGATCGGCTTCCATCCCCGGATAAATACCTGCCAATGGGAAGTCTTTAGGAAATGATATGGTCAGACCTACAGGAATCACATGAACATTTTCTCCTGGCTTTGTATAAATAATCTCTCTAACGCTTCTGCCTGAAAACCTGACAACGGTTCTTCCGTTTCCGGGAATTGAGCGTCCATTGTACAACAAATCATAAAACACCACCTCCTTCCCGGGATCCTCCCTGTTATAATTTGATGCGGTTAACTCGAGCCGTATTTGTTCCCAACTTACAACAATCCCCTCGCTACAACTCACCCGCCTGATATCTGCTTTACCATTTTTATCAATCAATAAAGCAGCTTTATTGAATAGTGGTGGACAGAGGCATCGGCCATCCGTAATAAGCATTCCCAGGGGTGAACCTATGTATGATTCCGGTAATCCCAGCTTGCCCACAAGCTCTGCATTGAGTATATAACCCCCGTTCCAGGCCAACATAACCGATCTTTCTAACCGCTCCTCAAAATTCTTTACAAAATCCGAAACTGTTAAGGATTTTACTTTTGCATTGAGGATGCTGAATTTCCAGTCACGCTCAGGAAGCGTGATCCTCGCAAATACGCCATTATATGGATTACCATCTTCGTATTTACCGCTGATATAATCACATTGAACCGGGCCATTACGCTCCATTTTATCTCTCATACCTTCTAAAACACGCATTACCGGCGTTCCCCGCTGTTCAGCATCCTGAACAAGCGTATCTTTTACCCTGTTTTCTCCCAACGCCTCCACCAACTCAGCATATAAATCACTTTGCAGGGCAACGTCCAGATCAATGGATGTCTGAATGGGTACCGGATAAGCAATGGTAGACCTTAAACCTGCAGGAACATATTGAATATAACCGCTTCCAACGGGTATTCCCATCATATTTCCAGCAAACGCTCCCCTGACCCTCCCGATATGGAACCTGTCCATATGAACAATATCGGTCATCAGTGCAGCATGCCGCCTGTTTGTGAGCAAAAAACCCCCTTGTTCGCTGATGCTCCTTAGGACATGCAATGCATGTTTGCCCAATTGTGAAAAATGTATTCCCACACATAGTTGTTCCGTTGGGACAATGCGTACAAGCCCGTACCTGTATAACAATTTTAATTCAACGGAGTGTCCCGTCTCAATGTACTTTTCAATCTCTCCCCTGTTTAACTGTTTTCCTAATTTTTTTTCCTGTGCAAAGATGGTTACCGGTGCTATCTGCTCTTTTTCTTTTGCTAACAACTCCCAAGTAATCTCCTCTTCAATTGTCAAATTTAATCGCGACCTTATTGCCTGAAGCGCAAAAAATTCCAGCTCATGCATGATAAACTCGCCCGGAAAATAAGCAACGGGCAGATTGGCCTTCATCCGTTCAATTAACAATCCACGGTTGTCGATAGCCAGGTAATTACTGCCGGAAAGCTGAAGTAAAGCAAGGTTCCAATCTGTAAAAAACTGCGGGATAAGGTTCACCCTTTGTTGAGGCTCAGGCTGAACAATTTTCATATATAGCAGATTCAATAAGCCTGTTAATTCCTGGAAGGTGAACTTCTGATATGGGTAGTAATTTCTGTTTCTATGCCGGTAGGACATAGAATGGTCATGCTGAATTACGACCTCTCCATCAACCAGTTGCAACAAATACTCCACCGCGTTATAAAAACTATTTGCTTTTTCCGTTATCAAATCCCTGCTGCCCGTATCCTCCCGGAGCATCTCCCTGGCAAAGTGAAATACGCTTCCTCTTACTCTCTGTTGTTCCGTTCTGAAATAGCTTGGATCAATGAGTGACTTTAGCATCAGCATAAATGCCAGCCTTCCATATCCGGGCAAATATTCCCTGTGTTCATCGCGGATCAAAAAAGAAAGATCATCATTTTTGAAAGATAAAAGTTGCTCATATTCATCCAACGCAGAATGAACGATCCCCTTTTCAGATTTCAGCGGCTGAATTTGTAGCTGCAGCTTTCTCAGAATAACAACAATATTTTGGTTTAGGGCCGCCAGGCTGTATCTTTTCTCAACAACCTTTTTATTATGAACAGTTTCCTCTGTATATTTATGTGGGAAAAACACCCGCTCTAGAATTTCCGCGATTAATCTTCCACTGATCTTTTTTCCTCTGAATTCGATAACCTTCAATCTCTCTGACTCTCCCAGGTGTTCTCCAATCACCTCCGAATAGACCTCCTCCGGTTCGTATCTTCTGCAAAATATAGGCGTTCCACATGCAGTCGCTTCAATAATAGGCAACCCCCTTCCTTCAGTTTTACTCGGCAAAAGAATAAGTGATGCAATATTATACAGGTTGGAAATGTTAATCGGCTGTTCGAACTTTTCTGTAAAAGATTCTTTATCCAACTCTCCCAACAAAAGTGCAAGAAAAATTCGATGGCGAAAATTTTCGGGAATCTCATTGAGCAACAAACGAAACTTGCTAATAACCTGTCTGAAATAATCAAAATGTCCTGAAGCAATTGGTCCGCTAATCAATAGTGTAATCTTTAAATTTGGGGTGGTGATCAACCGATTTCTCATCTCCTGAGAATCAAATAGCTTTTGAAGAAGATTAAAAGCCAATTCTATTCTTTTTCTTGATATGATCCTGGTAGGCTGTAGAAATATGATGTTCTCTGCACTGAACTTCTCCAGTGACATTGTTTTATGTCCGATCAGGATTGGCGAAGGATTCAGTTCAGAAACAAGTTCATTATTGTCTACATCTTCAACAGAATATGATACGAGCTGTTTTTTATAACGGGCCAGGATTCTCTCCAGCTGAAGTATTGCATTGATATTGCTTCGTTTGTCTTTTTTTGAAAAAAGTTCCATGTCTACCGCTGTACCTATCTCTGCAACCCTTGCTGGATTGTGGCCCTTATTTCTTATTAAATAATCAGATTGAGAGCGGTTGATATTTACATTCAACCAGTATTTTGATTCCCACGGATACAACATCTCAATCAGCGAAAACACCTCCCCCAGATGCGTATTCGTGTAGAAGAAATCCCTGGGTCCTTTTTTCATCCCTTTTTCTTCCCTGTCATATTTGCTGTTCCCTCCTTCAAAATAGAAATCATGGTTATTATTAATAACCGGAATACGCAAAAATTCTGATATAATAACCAGCGCCAGCGCAGCAGCAACATTTCCCGGGTTAGAACAGATGTTCACAATATATAAAAGACCGATCTTTTCCTTTTCGATGTAGTTTCCCAGTTTTTCAATAATCGTTAATGTCTGTTTCCATACATTGATGATTAACTCATTGTATGTAGGGCTTCCTCTTTCAAGTTCATTAAGAAAAAAATCTTCGTAAAGATCCCACTCCTTAAACCCCTTCAATTCACTGATTATATGCTTTTTATATTTCTTATCTATCAAATATTGCGTTCCATTTCTAAAAACCCCGCTGATGAAGTGAATGGGCCTTTCCGGATAATTTCTTTCCAAAAGTCCGGCGTATTTTCCTGTTTCCACAGTAACGCCATCCACCATGAAATGAAATGTAATAAAAGCAATACCCTCACTGTCTTTTTTTTCTGAAAAGTTTGAATATTTACCAGGTTTATCTCTTTCCTGAAGGGTGCGGTCTTCCTTGAACTTGTCGATAAATAATCCCAGGTCAAACCATGAAAGAATCTCCTCCTTTCCAAGCTGTTCAAGCAGCTTTTTAACATCCATGTTGCCGACCATTTATTCAGGTTTTATGATACTTATCGTCTCTTTAAAGCGCATAATAACTACTGTAGCGCGACTGAATATAATAAATTATACCTTTGCAGTCAATTTTAAACCATGAATCAAAGAAAAAAGAGAAGGTTTTTGTTTACGGCCCTGTTTGCACTGGTAATACTGTTTTTAAGTATTTTTCCGGTTAGAATCAGCGATGGACCGCCCATGTTCTATTTTGTGGGGATGGATAAATTGGCCCATGCTGTGATATATTGTCTTTTTACGATCCTCGCACTTTCTGAATTTTTTTACAAAGAGAAAATAAGTGTCCTGCCCTTTTTATTGATAATAGCAACCATATTTTTTTACTCTGTTTTCGTGGAGTTTATTCAACATTTTATAGTCGCGTCAAGATCCGGGGAAATATTTGATGCCCTCGCAAATCTTGCGGGTATTCTTATTGGTTCTTCCCTCGTTATCCTGATTAAAAAACTCAGATCCTGATCCGCCCGCTGTCCCTGCGAAACTCCGTTGAAAGATCATCGATTGTTTGTTGGATAAAAAATTCTTTCAACTCCTTTCTAATCGCTGTTACCTTGTCATGAATACCACAAGGCGCTTCATCCGAACAATGCGATGTTCTTACAAGACAGGTGTCAAATATGTCTGTTCCATCAATGATCTCTACAATATCCATAATGGAAATATCCTGGGCAGGCCTGCCCAGGCTAAACCCGCCATGTGGCCCTTTGATGGAGTTTAAAATCTTTTGTCTTGCCAGCGTCTGCATAATCTTTCCAAGAAAAGGAGAGGGAATGTCAAGTGTGCCTGAAATCTCTTTTAAACCAATATTCTCTCCTCTGTTTGCATAAACAGAAATATAAACAACTGCACGAATTGCATATTTACATGTATTGGACAACATCTTAAAAGTCTATTTTTTTGATTCGCTTCAGGTGCCTTCCTCCTTCAAAACTTGTGTTTAGAAAAATATCCACTATTCTAATTGCTGTTTCTTCAGAAACAAAACGTCCGGGTATAGAACATACATTCGCATCATTATGTTTCCTTGCCAGCGTCGTAATCTCCTCGTTCCAACATACCGCTCCCCTGACACCGCTGTACTTATTGGTTGTCATATTAATTCCGTTTCCCGATCCACAAATTGATATGCCTGTTGAGTATTTCCTTTCCGATATCAGCTTTCCAATTTTGTGACCATAATCAGGGTAATCTGTTGGTTCTTCACTGTTTGTTCCAATATCAAATACCGGGATCCCCTGGGATTCAAAATACTCCTTAATCCTGTTTTTTATAAAATAACCGGCATGGTCGCTGCCTAAAATAATTGATTTTTGATGCTTCATTTTTAATTACACTATTCTTTAATCTGTAAACCCATGAAACGACTGTGTTTTGCTGGTGTCTTATATCTTTTTATTCAGATTCAATACAATTAATTCATATCAATAAAAAGCATTTGGCTATAAACCCTGCAGAGAGTTTCAACAAATATAGTGTTAATTTATTGTGAATTACTTTTGATTACAATTCAAAAATATCATTTGTGTTTTTATAATATTTTTCCTCATAGTTATTTTTTACTTTTGTACAAGACAATCAATTGATTATTTATCCGTAATCTTTAACACGATTTTAACAACTGTTTCTCTTCGTTTGGTTCGGTGTTATTTTATACAGGTTTATTAACATGCTTTGAAAACATTAGCTAAATTGCAG
>CAYOVC010000193.1:0-5758 GCA_964407305.1 uncultured Bacteroidaceae bacterium
TTATAAATGAACTTTTGAACAGTGAGTAATGTTTGGCGATCTAATCTGAACCAGGCCGGAAACCACAAAGGGATTTTCTGATATCAGGAACAAAAATATATGTTGCATACATCCTACATAGAGATTAGCGAAAAGGCGTTCAGAAACAATATCAATTATTTGCGCGACCAGATGTCTAACGGTGCCCGTTACTCTATGGTGATTAAGGGAAACGCCTATGGGCATGGTATTGAGACGATGATTCCCGCTGCGGAAAAGCAGGGCATTGACCATTTTTCTGTTTTTTCAATAGCGGAAGCAATTCGCGCCAGAAAAGCCATCCAGCCCGATTGCGATATTATGATCATGGGCTGGATTGATAAACCGGAGATTGAATGGGCGATCAACAACGATGTCTCATTTTTTGTTTTTACTTTCGATAGGTTGAAGGCTGCATGCAAAACTGCCCAAAAGGCCAGGAAAAAAGCGAGGATTCATCTTGAGTTGGAGACCGGCATGCACCGGACCGGGTTTTCCGAGAAAGAGATGGAGAAAATGTTAAGGTATGTAAGGCGATACAGTGATCACCTTTTCGTGGAAGGGATCTGTACCCATTATGCGGGTGCCGAGTCGATCAATAATTATACGCGGATCAGAAAGCAGATCAATACATTTAATGAGTCTGTCCGCTATGCCAAAACCATGGGGATCGTTCCCAGGTACAGGCACACTGCTTGTTCTGCCGCTGTTTTGAGGTATCCGGAGACCGTCATGGACCTGGTGAGGGTGGGAATTGCCAATTATGGTTTCTGGCCCAGTGATGAATTAAGAATGCACCATTTTATCGATAGTGAGAAAAAGGGTGTTGCTCCGGTGGATCCGCTCGACCGGGTATTGTCATGGAAAAGTACGGTGATGAGCGTGAATTATGTCGCTGCCGGTGAGTATATCAGTTATGGTACGACCTATCTGACCAACAGGGATACGACCATCGCCACCGTTCCGGTAGGATATGGCTACGGCTATACACGAACACTGAGCAATATGGGGCATGTATTGCTGCATGGTAAAAGGGTCAGGGTCATAGGATCGGTAAACATGAACATGCTGGTGATCGATGTTACAGACGTAAAACGACCGCGTATCGGGGATGAGGTGGTGCTGATTGGTTCCCAGGGAAATCTGAATATCTCTGTGAGCTCTTTTGGTGACATGACCAACAGTTTAAACTATGAACTCCTTGCAAGACTTCCGAGCCATATACCCAGGTGTGTTGTGGTTTAGTTTACATGACTTTTAAGTCCGCTTTGAATTCCCTGAGCAGACCCGGAATATCGATGTTCAAACCGATGGCCAGTGGCATCCTGGCTCTTAAAGACCAATGTATAATGTGACTAATATTTTTTCAAAATCCTGTAAACTTTATAATATTTTTATACTTTTAGCATGCGTTTGTTTTTATTGAAAAATATCGTATAAAGTTCAGTATATAAGTAATATGCATATACCCGGTGATTCATGAAAAATTCCTATTTCGATCTGATCGAACAGAGTTTTTACTTTCCGCAGGAGGGTTTCGATCTGCGCGATGATTATCTTACATTCCACGGTGTGGCCCTGAAGCACCTCATAAAGAAGTACGGGACACCTTTCAGATTTATTTACCTTCCTAAAATCAGTGACCAGATTAAGAAGGCGAGGAACCTGTTTAACAGGGCCATTAAATCAAGTGGATATGGTGGTAAGTATTATTTTTGCTACTGTACCAAATGTAATCACTTTTACCATGTGATCAAGGAAGCGCTGAAGCAGAATGTCAACCTGGAAACTTCATCATCCTATGATATCGATCTGATCATGGAGCTGCATGCAAAGGGGCTGATCGATCCGAAAAGAGCAATTTTGCACAATGGGTTCAAAACAAAAGATTACCTGCAGCGGATCATCGGAATGCAGGAGGCCGGTTTTACAAATTCCCTGATCATCCTTGACAGCAGGGATGAGCTCGAACGGCTTAAATCGTTAAAGACCAACCACAAGGTAAAGGTCGGTATCAGGATGGCCATCAACGAGGAGCCTCAATCGGCCTACTATACATCCAGGCTGGGTATCCCGGAGAATGAGGTGATCGATTTTTTTAATAAAAGCATTAAAGGGGATGACAAGCTGGAGTTGAAAATGCTTCATTTTTTTATTGATTCAGGTATCAAGGATACTCTTTATTACTGGGGAGAATTTAAGCGGGCACTGAAGCTCTACATTGAACTGAAGAAGGAGAGCGAGGACCTGGATTCATTTAACCTGGGAGGTGGATTCCCGATTCGTAACCACCTGGGTTTTGAATACAACTATGAGTATATGATCAATGAGATCATTAACACCATAAAAGATGATTGCACAAAGGAGGGCGTTCCGGATCCTGATCTGTATACCGAGTTTGGCCGGTATACCGTTGGAGAGTCTGGCGCTATTATCTTCGAAGTGCTCGAGCAGAAGAAGCAGAACGATAATGAGACCTGGTACATTGTCAACAACAGTCTGATGAATACCATTCCGGATGCCTGGTCAATGCATGAAAAATTCATTCTGCTGCCGGTCAATAAATGGTACAATGAATATGAACGAATCAATATCGGCGGGATAAGCTGTGATCATTCCGACTATTATAACTCCGAGGACCTGAACCAGGAGGTATTGCTGCCGAAATACAGCTCCAGGGAGAAGGAGCCGCTTTATCTGGGGTTCTTTCATACCGGTGCTTACCAGGATTCAATCAGTGGTTATGGGGGAATAAAACACTGTCTGATCCCGGCACCCAAACATGTGATCATTGACAGGGATGAGAAAGGAAACATCATCGATTACGTATACAGGGAGGAGCAGTCGGCCCAGGACATGTTCAAGATATTGGGATATGACAGGAAGGAATAGTGCTATTCACCTGCATTTGAATGCACTGTGCCTCTTTTTTGTTAATAAAACAAATTAAACGCATTGGATTTTGAAAACTTTTGGTGGAATTAAACGGGAAATGGCGTCCTTTGAAAATGCTGCAGTCTTATTGCAACAGATCCCCTATGACGGTACCAGCACATGGGGGAAAGGGGCAGACAAAGGATTTGGGGTATTTCTCGAGGCTGCTGAAAACATGGAACTGTATGATATTGAAACCGATTCAGAGGTTTTCAAGCAGGGTATTCACATACTGCCTTCAATTAACGAGGTGTCATCCCCCAAAGCGGTTTACCGGGCGGTTCTGGCTAAGGTCAGGGAACTGCTTGCTTCCGATAAATATTTAACTTTTTTTGGAGGTGAGCATTCGGTAAGTATTGGGATTATAGAAGCATTCCGTGAAAAATACACGGATCTAACCGTTCTGCAGCTCGATGCACATGCCGATCTCAGAAGTAGTTATGATGGCTCTCCCTACAACCATGCCTGTGCGGTACACTGGGCGAGTAAGAACACAAACCTCGTACAAGTGGGAATACGAAGCATGGACAGCTGCGAAAAGGAGTTCATGGACAGAGAGAAATGCTTCATGGCGCAGGAGATGCAGCAGGACCAGGGATGGATGGAGCGTTCGCTGAATATGATGACAGATGATGTTTACATCACGATAGACCTCGATGCACTGGATCCCTCAATCATGCCTGCAACCGGGACACCCGAGCCGGGTGGCATGTTGTGGTATGAGACGGTAACCTATCTTAAAAGGGTTTTTGCTGAAAAGCGCGTTGTAGGATTTGACATTGTGGAGTTTGCACCATTAACCGGACTGAGTGCTCCCGGTTTCCTGGTCGCAAAGCTCTATTATAAACTATTGTCCTATAAATTCAGCGGGGTAGTGGATCATGCATAGGTTTAGCACTATATACCTTAAGTTAAGTGATTTTTGTAAGACAGCCAGGCGATTCTAGTTTGAAAAGGAATTTTTTAAAACAAACTATTCTTCAGTTGTTTACATAAAGAATTTATAAATATGGAAAATAAAGGAGAGATCAGCCATTTTATCGAAGCGCATTTTAAACATTTCAATGCAGCCGCACTCGTTGATGCTGCACGTGGATATGAGGAGCAACTAAAGAAAGGCAACAAGATGATGGTGACCCTTGCAGGCGCGATGAGTACTGCTGAGCTGGGGAAATCATTGGCTGAGATGATCAGACAGGACAAGGTGGATATTATCTCCTGCACGGGTGCCAACCTGGAGGAGGACCTGATGAACCTTGTGGCTCATTCGCATTACAAGCGTGTTCCGGAGTACAGGGACCTTACCCCGGATCAGGAGTGGGAACTGCTTGAAAAGGGGCTGAACAGGGTCACCGACACCTGTATCCCCGAGGAGGAGGCTTTCCGGAGGTTGCAAAAACATATTTTCGAGATCTGGAAAGCGGCTGAGGCTGCCGGGGAGCGTTATCTGCCCCATGAGTACATGTACAAACTTCTTATGTCGGGAATGCTCGAGCAGTATTATGAGATCGATCCGAAAGACAGCTGGATGCTGGCTGCGGCCGAGAAAAACCTTCCAATCGTAGTACCCGGGTGGGAGGATTCAACCATGGGGAACATCTTTGCCTCTTACTGTATAAAGGGGGAACTGTCGCCTCAAACAATGAAATCGGGCATTGAATACATGACCTGGCTGGCGGAGTGGTATACCGCAAACACCAAGGAGAACGGTATTGGTTTCTTCCAGATTGGCGGGGGGATCGCGGGAGATTTTCCGATCTGCGTGGTGCCGATGTTGTACCAGGACCTGGAGCGGACCGATACGCCCTTCTGGAGCTATTTCTGTCAGATTTCCGATTCCACCACCAGCTATGGTTCCTATTCCGGCGCAGTTCCTAATGAAAAGATCACCTGGGGAAAGCTGGATATAGATACGCCGAAATATATCATAGAATCCGACGCCACTATTGTAGCCCCGCTTATATTTGCCTGGATACTCGATAAATAATAAGACACGTATATTGGTCTGTTTTTTATATATTTAGATTTATAAAGACAATTATACTCTCGCAGTGCGTGACAGGAGTAAAAAAAAACTCCGGCAGCTCCAATAGACCGCCGGAGTTTTTATTTTTATAACTCGGTTCTTGCAGGCACTTCTATTTGTCGACCAGAACGAAAGAATACGGACCATAATTGTAATGGTCGCCTATTCCACCAACAGTCCAGCCTGTCTTACCACTCCATTTCCCGCTGAAGCGCAGATAATAAGTGGCTTCAGTATTCATATTGTTTAAATTAAGTGTGTAGTTGGCACCTGCGGTTTCTGCTCCAACATTCCCAAGCAATTCAAAGTCTGGTCGGTACAATGCAATTCCAACAATCAAATCGCTACCGACATTTGTCACCTGGACTTGCATGGTATCTGAGGTCGGGGTAAAAGAGAAGTAGTCAGCCTCATATTTAGAAACCAGCACCCCGTTGTAGATTTGATCTGTAATGACCGGGTGAGCATCATTCAGACTATGGTTTCCGGCAAATTCATCGTTTGCATCAAGATTCATTACCCTGAATGAATAAGCTCCTTTGGAATAATAGTCGCCTGCACCACCAACTTCCCAGCCATGACCCCATGTCCCACTAAAGCGTACATAGTAAGTTTCGTCTGAATGTAAATTTCTCAGGACATAAGTGAGTGTGGCTCCCTCAGTTTTAACACTATTTGTTTCGAGGATTTCTCCATCTGAATTATATACAGCCACACCAATCATCAGATCCGGTCCGACATCAGTTACACTGATCTCCACCTCATCAAAGGTTGTTGAGC
>CAYOVC010000194.1:0-5757 GCA_964407305.1 uncultured Bacteroidaceae bacterium
TCAGCGCTGATGGTACTGCATTCGTGGGAGAGTAAGTCGTTGCCTATCTTTTAATCATCCTGTCCTGGTTTTCCGGGACAGGATTTTTTTATGAACAACATGAACACATATCTTCCCCGTTTTATCCGGCATGCAGACTCCAGCCCCCCTGGCTCTGAATAACTTTGCTATACCGCAGACCGGATCTATATTATCTTTGCGTTAAAATAAATGAAGCAACTTTTTTGTTATATCATACTCCTGGTGGGACTGTTTCCTCATAAGGCGGCTGCACAGATTGTTGATACCTCAAAGATGATCAATACCTGGAAGCTGATGCATAACTACAGCAGGTTTGAAGATACCGAACTCGATACTTCCCTCTTTAGCCTGCACCTTCATTATAATCCGCTGAACCGAAACGGTGTCGCGTATGAACACCTTGGTATACTGGGACATGCGGCACAAAATATCTACCTGTTCGACAGGCCCGGACCGGGCCATTTTCTTTTTGGCAGATCCATGCAACCCTATCTCGCCAACCCCGACCGTACCATCTTCTACAATACACGTACACCATATACAGAGATCGTCTATAGCAATATACTTGGTGTACAATGGAACGAAGAGACCGTGAGGTTTCTCCATACACAGAATATGGATCCATTTACAAATATCGGACTCGATTTCGAACTGCTATCAGGAAAGGAGCTCTATACCAATGAGGAGAGCAGGGTCTCCAAATTTACCCTGTTCGGAAGTCGGGCCAAACAAAAGTACTCAGCCTTTGGAACATTTCACTTTAACAGGTTCGCTAATAGGGAGAACGGAGGGATAGAGAGCCCGGTATCATTTCGTAACGACAGCCTCTCAGATGAGTTTCTCTATCCTGTCAGACGCGAAGAGGCCTTGTCGGGCTATACAAAAATGCAACTTTTCTACACACAGAAATTGATGCTCAGTGAGAAAAGAACTTTTACAGATACACTGGGCGTAAAAACTGATTCCGGCAGAAATGTTTCACTGAACCACCAGCTTATCGTTGACAGGAATTCCAGGTTCTTCGAAGACCAGGTACCATTGTCGCAACTTCCTGATTTTTACGATAATTTTTATTACTATCATGAACGGGTGAAAGACTCTGCTTCCCTTAATGAAGTTACCAATACCTTTCAACTGGTGCTGGGAGATCCCTATACGGATAAACTGTCCGCAAGGGTATATGCCGGACATGAATTTTCACGCTATGGACAGGTGTCACCCGACCAGTTCCAGGTTTTTTCCCGCTTCGACACATTAAGCTACGAACCACTGGTCCTCGATTCCGTTTACAAGGATACTGCAGCAGCAATCATGAATACACGTTCTTTTAATGAGCTGTTTGTGGGCTTTCACCTTGCAGGACCACCCCAAGAAGATTGGTACTGGAACCTCAACGGAAAATATTTCGTGGCAGGATATTTCAGGAACAACTTTACCCTGAATGCTATTTTTTCACGAGCGGTATTTAACAACTACAGGCTCGGACTTCGAGGTAACATTGAGAACAGGAACGTATGTTACTTTCACAACCACTACTCTTCAGCCTTCTTTAGGTGGGATAATGACTTTAAAGCTTCTCAACTGATCCGGGGTATGGCGTTCCTGACGAATCCTGAGCAGGGTTTTGATGCCGAGCTTTCATTAGGTGTGTGGACAAATTACCTCTATTGGGATGAGAACGCCCTGCCTGCACAGTATAACCGGGAGGCATATATTATTTCCGGGAAATTCAGTAAGCAATTTAAAGTTTCCGGTTTTAACTCACATAACCGGGTGCTTATCCAGTATACAACAGCTGAGGAGGTGCTCAGGCTGCCTCTTTTGGCACTAAAAAGTTCCAATTATTGGGAGCAGGTGCTTTTCAAAGGTGCCCTCACCGCCCAGATAGGCATAGATATTTACATCACAACGCCATACAGAGGCTGTGCATATATGCCCGCTACCGGGGTGTTTTATCTGCAGAACGAAGAAACCCTCGGGGGATACCCTTTTGCTGATGCGTTTCTTGGAATCAGGATCAAGCGCACAAGGATCTTCGCATCCTACAACAATGGTTTGGCCGGGATAGTAGGTAACAACTATTTTACAGCTGCCGGATACCCTACGAAACCAGCCTTTTTCAGGTTCGGATTAGCATGGACATTTTATGATTAATAATGCTGTAAAACATTTCGGCACGTTATTTGTTAATAGTGTGTCAACGCGAAACAAAAACATATTCGCTATGAGTTTAAAAAGTATAAAAATGTATATATCAGTGGTTTTGCTGGTATTGTCACCAGCCCTTTTTGAGGCTTGTAACACCAAACCACAAAACCAGGATGCTTTCTATTCCTCAAAGCTCAAGGAAGAGCCCACAGACATGGATGTGATCCGTGAAAAAGGCAGATTGGTCGTTGCAGCAGATTTTAGTTCAACCAGCTATTTTATCTATCGTGGGCAGCCCATGGGTTACCAGTATCAAATGCTGCAGGAGCTGGCAAATTTTCTTGATCTGAGACTGGATGTGCGTGTAAGCAGCGATATTGAAGAGACCTTTAACCAGCTTAATGCTGGCGATATTGACCTGATAGCGATGAATCTGACGGTTACTTCCGACAGAAAAGACAAGGTTGCATTTACACATCCTCACTCTCAGACCCGCCAGGTGCTCGTACAGAGATTACCCGAAAACCACCGGAGATTGCATTCCTCCCAGCTACAGGATTCACTGGTAAGAAATCAACTTGACCTTGCCGGAAAAACTGTGTATGTGCAAAAGGGATCTGCGTATGCCGACAGGCTGAAAACACTGTCCAATGAGATTGGGTCGGAGATTAATATTGTGCCGGTAGCCATTGAGGCGGAACAGCTCATACAGATGGTTGCAAGGGGTGAGATAGAATATACCGTTGCTGACGAGAATGTCGCAGCAGTAAATAAAAACTATTTTCCGATGCTCGACATTGAAACAGCCGTCTCATTTCCTCAGAATCTGGCATGGGCGGTCAGGAAGGATTCTGATCAACTGAAAGTTGAAATTGACAGCTGGCTGAAGGACTTTAAGCATACAACACGATATGCTGTTATCTATAACAAATATTTCAGAAATCAGCATTCAGTGAATATGGTTTCCAGCGACTATTATGTCCTTGGAAGTGGCAAGATTTCCCGGTACGATGAGGCTGTGAAGCGCGAGAGCGATAGGATCGGGTGGGACTGGCGTCTTATATCATCACTGATGTATCAGGAGTCGAGGTTCAATCCGCAAGCAGAATCCTGGGCAGGCGCATTTGGACTTATGCAGCTGATGCCTGCTACTGCCGGACGTTTTGGTGTGAATAAGAATACATCACCTGAATCACATATCCGTGCCGGACTGAGTTTCATTAAATGGCTGGAAAAGCGTTTTGAAAATGAAATTCCTGATTCCACAGAACGTACAAAATTCATTTTGGCAGCCTATAATGTTGGTAAGGGTCATGTGGATGATGCCCGGCGACTCGCAGAAAAATATGGCGATGATCCGGTTGTGTGGGAAGGAAGTGTTGAAAAATGGCTGTTGAACAAGTCCCAGCCGAAATACTACCGTGATCCGGTTGTGAAACACGGTTACGCAAGGGGTATTGAAACATTCAATTATGTCAGGCAGGTGATGGACAGGTACGACCACTATAAAAACATTGTCGACGACGGACTGCTTGCTAATAACCAATTAATGCCATAAACTCACTCAGCATCATTGCTGTAGCGCCCCAGATCATCTCTCCGTCGATATCGATGTATGGCGTGCTTATTGACCTGCCGCCCCTGTTAAATGCTCCCTGTTTCCTGTTCTTCGGATCAATTACAGCTTGAAGCTCCGGACAGATCAGGTACTGCACCTCCAGGCTGTCGGGTTTAAATCCCGGCGTTGAATCCATCCATCCCACAAATGGGTAAACACAGGTATTGCTTACCGGTATGTGCAAGGACGTAAGGGTCCCTAATACCTCTATTTCTGCTGCCGGAACACCGATCTCCTCCTCGGTTTCGCGCAGCGCCGTCTGCCTGTGATCAGCATCATGGGTCTCCCGCATACCCCCGGGAAAACTGACCTGTCCACTGTGCGGTCCCCTGTATTCGTTGCGCTTAATAAATACCATGCGAAGCACCTGCCTGTCGGTATAGAGTAGCAGCATTACCGCCGCCTCCCTGCAGTCACCCTCACCAGGGAACGGCATGCTTACCCGGGGTGACATCCGTTCCTGCGCCTCCTTTCCGGGCAGCCTCCCCTTCAGCAGTTGCGCCAGCCTCTCCTTTTTTATATCTCCTGCCATTAGGTATTTATCAGAAATTATTCGAATTTTGAATAGGCAAAGATACTGCATGACCAACTTTCCCGTGTATCGATGCCTGGATGTATTGCATAATTTTGAATAAACAAAGATAAGGTATGATCCTTCAAAACAAATTCGAGTTGAGTATCCTCCTGCTGCTGTGTTCGTTCTTCACTTTTGCCCAGGAAGGGGATGTAGCTGCAGAAACCAACATTGCAGATAGTTTGCATGAGGTATATACACAAACACTGAACCGAAAACTATACCTGCTGGAAAATCGTTTACTGCAGGTGGTTGGATCGCAGGAGGTGGTGCTCGATTCACTGTCAGGCCGCGCGGCAGCATTGGAAGAGGAGGTAAATGAGCTAAGAGGGAATATCAACGCACTGGATGTCCAATTGGAAGAGACCGTACAACAGTCCATTTTGAATAACCAAATGATATTCAGTGAGAAAGAGCAGTTCAGGCGCATATTGGTTATTGCCGGTCCAACCCTGCTGGGGCTGATATTGATCTCCACGGTGCTCTTTTTTGTTCTGGTCATGCGCCAGGGAACGCAGACCCAAAGGAAAATCATGGCGCTCAGGAAATATACCCATAGCGAGGTGGAAGAGACCAGGAGCGAGCTTTTGAAAAACTTTAAAAAGCGCATCAGGAAACTACGTGACCGGATAGGGAAGGAGTACAAGAAAAAGCCTCAGGCAAAAAACAGGACGAAAGCAAAGAAGCGCAGAAAGTAAAAGGCCTCAACCGAACCGGATCGATTTTTCCGGGGAGATCCGTGCAATGATCATTGACGGTATCAGCAGAAAAAGAAATGTGGATGCCAGGGTGCCCAGGTTAAGTAGGAGGATATGTGCCAGGTTCAGGTTGATAGGTACTGTGTCGAGATAGTACGACTCCGGATCGAGTGTGATCAGGTTGAACCTGTACTGCAGGAAGCAGATCAATAGTCCAATCAGATTTCCCCAGAGTAAACCCTTGATGGCCAGGTATCCTGACTGATACATGAAGATTTTACGGATGGAGGCGTCCACTGTGCCGAGGCCCTTCAATATTCCAATCATGTTGGTCCGCTCCAGGATCAGAATGAGTAATCCTGATATCATATTGAACCCGGCCACTACCAGCATCAGGACAATGATAATAATTACATTCATGTCTTGCAGGTTCAGCCAGTCGAATATCTGGCTGTATTTCTCCTGTATAGGCACTACCCTGAGCATGGAGCCCTCATTGGTAAAATCGATTGCTGTGATTTCACGAATCTGCTCTGTAGCTCTTTCTGCATCCATGATCGAATGCAGCATCACTTCAAAACCACTCACCTGGTCGGGTGTCCAGTTGTTGAGCCGCTGTATATGCTTGATATCGGCATACACATATAGCTTGTCGAACTCTACCAGGCTGGTGCGGTACAGGCCTGAGATCGGAAGAG
>CAYOVC010000195.1:0-5714 GCA_964407305.1 uncultured Bacteroidaceae bacterium
GGATCAGGCGGGAGATTTGAATCTATTCTTCCTTTTATGAAGCAACAAAATATAGGAGGATATAACTGGGGGTTGGTTAATGGAAAGACGCAAACAATTTATTCATGGGAAAGCTGGACAAGAGATGTCTCTTCTGAATCAGAATTTTGGCATCATGACATTTTATACCCGGACGGAACACCCTATCTCAAATCTGAAATAGAATTGTTTTTGGAAATGCGCAATAAGGATAATCAGACTAAAACGAAATAATAATGTATTACAAGGAAGACTGGCCGGAATCCAAAAAAAGGTTAGAAGCTTTTTGGAACGGGGAACTGTTCGACAGGGCTTGTGTCGGTATTCTGGCACCAAGGAAAACTTCACGAATAAAAAAATTCCCACACTTAACACATGGTCCCTGGTTAGGTGGTCTTGAGAAATTTACAGACCAGGATAAAGAAAAGGTGATGCAGTGGTGGACCGATCCTGAATTAAATTACCATCGGATGAAATTCTGGTTTGAGAACACCTGTTTTGCAGGAGAGACTGTGCCTTCCACTTACATCAACTGGGGAGCTTCAGCTGGTTGTGCGTTCCTGGGTGCAGAACCTGATTTTAATACAAAATCGGTATGGTTTCGAAAGGTGATTAATGACTGGGATGATTGGAAATGGAACACAGATTTCAGAAGTAATAAGTATTACAGAATCATTCAATCTATAATGGAACTCTTTGTTGAAAATAATAATGAGGACTATCTGATAGGAGTTCCTGAAATTGGTAATGCAGCTGATAATTTATCTCTTTTGCGCGGAGCGTCTGACCTTGCTATGGATTTGGTATTAAATCCCGAACCTGTAAAACAGGCTATTGATATTATGTCTGATATGTGGGTGGAAATAGAGGAAGAATTTTTCAGCTTGTCGGAGAATGCAAATTATGGCGGGGGAGTACTTGCGTGGCTAACATTATGGGCCCCCGGACGACATGATCAGATCGCAAATGATTTTTCATCAATGATCTCGACAGAAGATTTCAAGGAATTCTTTTTTCCTGAGTTACAAAAAATGGGCAGGTATCTTGATTTTGCAACATTTCATCTCGATGGACCCCAGTGCATCAGGAACCATGTCGATGCACTTTTATCATTGGATGAGATTAAATGTATTCAATTTACACCCGGAACAGGTTCTCCTCCTACTTCTCATTTTGATTATATTCCAATATTTCAAAAGATTCAAAAGGCAGGCAAGAAGCTTTATTTACTTGTTGAACCTTCAGAAATCGAATTCTTACTGGATCATTTGTCAGCAAGAGGGTTGTTTCTGAATAGTTGGGCAGATTCCGAACAGGAAGCTATGCACTTGATTGATAAAGTTGGAAAATGGTCTGTAGACAGATGAGCAGATTGACAGTTTATTGCATCACCATTGCCTGTAAAAGATGATATATGTCAAAACAAGGTAAGACACAGACGGTAGCATTCGAATTTGAAAGGGAACGGGTGCCGGAAACTTCAACGAAGGGGGCCTCATCATTCTGGGGTATGTTTTCCAGTGAGCATGTGGCTGGCACAGAACTGCTTATAGGTCCGCTCTTTGTTGTTCACGGTGTGGCAGCATTCGATGTATTAACAGGTTTGATTATTGGAAACATTCTGGCTGTTCTTAGCTGGCGTTTCATGACAGTACCTATCGCAATGAAGCACAGGTTAACATTGTATTACCAGCTTGAAAAAATTGGAGGAAGAACCCTGGTTTCGATTTATAACGCAGCAAACGGTCTACTGTGGTGTTTTTTAGCGGGTGCTATGATATCAGTTTCAGCTTCAGCAGTAAGTATCTTTTTCAATGTTCCTCCTACCAGTCTGAATGCTGTTTTACCGGAAAGTGGCTTGATGATATTGCTGGTCATCATGGTTGGTTTATTGATAAGCACTGTTGCATCAAGAGGATATGATGCAGTTGCGAGATTTGCTAATATTGCAGCACCATGGATGGTGGTTATGTTCATAGCTCTTGGATTATCTACACTCCCTGATCTGGGAATTACATCACTATCGGATTTTTGGGAGAAGGCAGACAATGTGATTTGGAAAGGAGTCAATCAACCCGGATTTGTAAAATTCACCATATGGCACGTGATATTTTTTAGCTGGTTTGGTAATATTGCGTGGCACATCGGAATGGGTGATCTAACTATTTTTAGATACGCAAGAAAATCCAGTTACGGTTTTGCCCCCATTTCAGGGATGTTTCTTGGACATTATATCGCATGGATTTGTGCAGGAATGTTGTATGCTGTTCAATTACAGGCTGATCCTACGAATACTGCAGTCTTGCCGGGACCGATGGCTATGAAAACCATGGGATATGCCGGGGTTTTCCTGGTACTTATTTCCGGGTGGACAACAGCTAATCCGATAATTTATCGATCCGGGCTTGCATTTCAATCAATCAATAACAAATGGTCACTAATCAGGGTTACCTTTGTTGCAGGTGCAATTGCAAGTTTCATTGGTATTTTCCCCGGTCTCTCTATGAGATTTATGAATTTTGCGGCACTTTATGGTTTGATTCTTATGCCCATGGGAGCAGTAATATTTGCTGATCACTTTCTAATAAAAAGATTAAATATGCAGCGTTTCTTTGCCGAGAAACAAAAAATTCAATTTTATCTTCCTGCTGCCCTGGCATGGTTGCTGACACTTTCCCTTTGCCTGTTCATGAATTTTCACTTCGGGTTACAAATATTCTTTCTTGGTTTGCCAGGATGGTTTATTGCAGTTGCAATATATTTAGGGTTCAGTGTTTATTATCAAAGAAAAACTGTTCGATTATGATGATAAGAGTAATGTTATTGATCATTGCAATTACCGGTCTGTTGTGTATCCTTTGTTTTTCTCTTTTATATGCAGGGGGACATATTGATTTTACGAATTATAAACTATCACTTATAATATCTTCAGTAGCATGGTTTGGAGGTGTGATATTGCGAAGCCGTTTTAGAATTCATTAAGAGTATCAGTGAGCTTGTAACCCGAGAGAATGAGTAAAAATTATCTATGAAATAATAATTAAATAACTATGAAACGAATTTTTATTGCTATTTTGATAATAGGGGTCATTCCATTTTCCGGATTTGGACAAAAGAACGAAAAATTCAACGGATTGGAGGTAAATATGGAGAACCTTTACCGCCTGTCTGATGCAAAAACACGATCCATCAGTCCTGAGAACTTCACGGGTGAGAAGGGAAAGGGAGCGATGGCAACTGATGGCACCGGCAGCAGGCCATCACGAGAACTCGGACAGGGATGGAAAGTGAGTCCAAGTGTTTTTATTGAGCCAAAAACAACATTTACCATTGCAGAGATAGATGGACCGGGTGCGATACAACATATCTGGCTGACACCCACAGGTAACTGGCGCTTCACTATTATTCGTATCTGCTGGGATGATAAAGATGAACCTTCTGTGGAATTTCCTATCAGTGATTTTATTTATATTTGAAGGGTTTAAAAACAGAACGTAATGAGAAGAAAAGTTTTGGTTGTTTTGCTGGTTTCGGCTTTACTCGTAATACTTCATTCTGGCTGTGAATCGGGTCTCAAGGAGTTTCCTTTGGATATGAGTTTTACACTAACTATAAAGACTCCGGGAAACCCATCCGAAAGCTATCAGCTTTACCCCGAATCTTATGCTGGTGCTTACAGGTTGAAAGCAGATCGGGATCTTCCGGTAATAGTCACTGCCGAGTTACTTTATGAAGATGATTCAGTGTACCGGTTGAAAGTGGGGATTGATGCATTAACAGATGTAGGACTGAACCTGCAAGGAAAACTAACAGTGGCTGAGACTAAATATGAAGATGCCTACTTTTATTTGCCCGGCTTCTGGTATAGGAAAAATCTGCGTTCCCCCGCGAATACGCCCTCTGCGCGTGTAAGTCCCGACTGGATGGTGCGCGAGGACAGATTAAGTGTGCCGCTTACGGCTGTATTTGATACCCGGACAGGTGCGGGTGCCTCGGTGTGCAGATACGACAGGATTGAGAGGGATGTTCTGATGCCCTATGAGAAAGGAGAGATTATCCTGCATGATCAAACAGATTTGGGGAGTGTCGGATTTGGCATGAGTGACGGCAAGTCGCATCTTATTTTCGGCTTTCCCTTTTCAGAGGAACCCTATACCTATATCAGGAAGCTTACCCTGGCCCCGCCGGTAATGGCCTTTCAGCAATTTGCTGTCGATGAGATACGTGAGTTTACCTGGGAGGTCAGAAAATGGAAAGCAGAAAGCTATTCTGCTTTTATGGAGGATACATGGAACTATGCTTATGATAAGTTCAGCCCTCAGAACATCAAGCCGGTTAGGACAAAGGAGGAGATCAAGGCTATACTGGCAGAGTATTTCAGGCAAAGCTACACAGATGATTATGAGATGAAAGGGTTTTCGGGAGTTCACCTGCATATTGACAAGTGCGAAAAAAGGGGGATCATAGAGACGGGTTTTGTCGGAAGGGTATTGCTGAACGCTTTTAATGCACTTGAATTTGGATATGAACATGCCGATGAGGAGTTACTGGAAATGGCGCATAATATATATGCAAGCTATGAATCCCATGGATTTACAAAAAACGGTTTTATTCGGGAAGTGGTTGATTTCAGAGAGAACCATGAAACGAATGTTTATAGTATCAGGCGGCAGTCAGAAGGGCTGTATGCCCTACTACAATTCCTACAACTGGAGGCTGATCAAAACAGGCAGCATCCGGGACTGGAGATTTTGGTGAGAAACCTATTGGACAAGGTTATAAGTCTGCAGGTGGAGAATGCCTTTCCCAGGAAGTTTTCTGATGAAATGGATGTCCTTGACCCGGCAGGTGGCAGTACCTCCACTGCAGTAATCCCACTGCTGATGGGATGGAAATATTTTAATGACATTACCTATCTTGAGGCTGCACGATCGGCCGGGGTTTACCTTGAAGAGAAGATTATCAGTAAAGGTGATTACTTTTCCTCTACGCTTGATGCCAATTGTGAAGACAAGGAAGCTTCGATCTATACCGCATGTGCCATGTATTATCTCGGGTTAACGTCCGAAGATGAACGGAAGAGAAATTATTATTATGATATGGCAGAAAAGGCCTCTTACTTTGCACTTTCATGGTATTATTTATGGGATGTGCCTTTTGCTCCAGGACAGATGTTAGGGGATCTGGGCTTTAAAACCCGGGGTTGGGGAAATGTTTCCGTTGAGAATAATCATGTTGATGTCTATATTTTTGATTTTGCTGACGTAATAAAGCATCTTTCTGAAATCAATGGAAACAGCAGGCTGGAAAAGATGTCGACTCTCATAAAATCTTCAATGAGGGAACAGCTTTTGCCTGTAGAGGGAAGATTATGCGGGATTGCAAAAATCGGTTATTATCCGGAAGTGGTGCAACATACAAACTGGGATTATGGTCAGTTCGGAAAAGGCTACTACAATGATCTCTTTGCCCCCGGTTGGACAGTTGCCTCCCTATGGGAATTATTGTCTGAAGATAGGTTAAACAATTATTTTACCAGGTTAATGGATGAATAAACAGCGTATGAGGCTGACCGGATTGTCAGATTATTAAGCTTATTCAGATGGTTATATATTTAAACGATCAGGATGATAAAAACAGTTTTTTTTCAGTTAATAAAGGGAGTTATTTCGGGATTGTTGTTATTATTCACGCTA
>CAYOVC010000196.1:0-5698 GCA_964407305.1 uncultured Bacteroidaceae bacterium
TCCAGTTTTTCGATCCCGACATGGGACAGGCGATCTCCTCGTCGATAATTATCTGACGCAGCTCAGTAAGGTCACTGTCGTTCATGGCTTTTACAAAGCGACCGTTTAGCAAGTCATATTTTTCCTTGTTGGCCAGTACGCGGGGATTTGTTGATACAAACTGTTCCCTGTCGAAAGCCTCGCCAAATCTTTTCTCGGCCTTTCCCACCTCCTTCTCAATCTTCTCTTCATACTTTGCCAATTTCTCCTCGACGAGCACATCGGCACGATACCGCTTTTTCGAGTCCTTGTTGTCGATCAGCGGATCATTGAACGCATCCACATGTCCTGAAGCCTTCCATGTAGTAGGATGCATAAAGATCGCCGAATCCAGTCCCAGCACCTCCTCGTTGAGCAGTACCATGGAATCCCACCAGTATTTTTTGATATTGTTCTTTAACTCAACGCCATTTTGTCCATAGTCATAGACTGCGCTTAAACCATCGTAGATTTCACTCGAAGGAAAGATAAATCCGTACTCCTTGCAATGTGATACCAAATTCTTGAATAGATCTTCCTGGGCCATTGTACCTGTTTTTAATGAACCACAAAAGTAATCCAAAATGTGTAAGTCTGAAAATATTGTTTGAATAATAGATTCGCAGGCCTTGCTGCTTAAAGTCTGTCAGTAAGGTACGGTGACTGGATCAATAACACAGAGCCGGGCGCAGCTGGCCCGCTGCCTGTCCCGGCACATCGGGAAATACCGCTTAAATTAACTATTTATGAGCATAAAGAGCTTGGCGGACAGACGCTTTTTAATCCTGGCAGAGAATCCATCTCTTCTGCATTATTGTTATATTTGAATAATCTTTTAGACTTATCTGCCTATCATGGAAAAGCGGTACGATTTTCTGGTTATTGGCACTGGACTGGGAGGTGTTGGTTTTGCACTGAAGGTTGCTGCCAAAGGAAAGGTGGCCCTGATCACCAAAAATGCCCTGGAAGAGACCAATACCCGGTATGCCCAGGGGGGGATCGCTGCGGTTACCTATAAACCAGACTCCTACAAAAAGCATGTTCGGGACACCCTCATTGCAGGTGATGGCCTGTGCGATGAGCAGGTCGTTCGGATGGTTGTAAAGGAGGCCCCCCGCCAGATCGATGAGCTGATAAGCTGGGGCACACGGTTCGACAAGGAGTCTGACGGCACCTACAGCCTCAGCAGGGAGGGTGGACATTCCGAGAAGAGGATTCTCCACCACAAGGACAATACCGGGGCAGAGATCCAACGTGCCCTCTCTGAAAAGGTACGCCGGCATCCAAACATCGACCTGTATGAAAATCATTTTTCCGTTGACCTGATCACCCGGCACCACAAGGGACAAAAGGTGCGAAGACGGTTTGAAGATATTGAATGCTTCGGTGTATACGTGATGAACCTCGCCGACAACAGTGTGATTAAAATCCTTTCGAAGGCAACACTGGTTGCTACAGGTGGCTCCGGACAACTGTACGCAACGACCACCAATCCGCCAATCGCCACAGGCGACGGTATCGCCATGGTATACCGCGCCAAGGGGATCATCGATAACATGGAGTTTGTGCAGTTTCATCCCACCTCACTGCATAATCCCGGGGAGACCCCCTCCTTCCTGATCACCGAAGCATTGCGTGGATACGGGGGTATCCTGCGCAATGAGAAGAGAGAGGATTTCATGAAGAACTACGACGAGCGGGGGAGCCTGGCTCCGCGCGATATCGTGGCGAGGTCGATCGACAACGAGATGAAGATGTCGGGAAGTGAACATGTGTACCTCGATTGTACGCACCTGGAAGGCCATGCACTGAAGGAGCATTTTCCCAATATTTCAAAAAAATGCGCATCACTGGGGATCGATATAGCGAAAGAGATGATCCCTGTAGTGCCCGCAGCGCACTATATTTGCGGGGGGATCCGGGTAGATCAATACGGGGAGAGCTGGATCAAAAGGCTCTATGCGGTTGGCGAGGCAGCTTCTACCGGACTGCATGGCGCCAACCGGCTGGCCTCAAATTCACTGATCGAAGCGGTTGTTTTTGCCGACCGTGCCGCAAAATCTGCAACCAGGTACGCTGAAAGGAAAGCCTTTGAAGAGGGGATCCCCGATTGGGACGACAGCGGAACGATTCATAACGAGGAGATGGTGCTGATCACACAGAACAAGAAGGAGGTTCAGCAGATCATGAGCAACTATGTCGGTATCGTGCGATCCGACCTCAGGCTGGAGCGTGCCAGGAACAGGCTGGAGATCATCTACCGTGAGACCGAGGCACTCTATAAAAGCTCAAAACCCATGAAGGAGATCTGCGAGCTGCGAAACCTGATCAACGTGGGATATTTGGTGATAAAGATGGCACATAACAGGAAGGAGAGCAGGGGCCTGCACTATAACCTGGACCATCCACGGCAAAAAGATCTATAATCCGGTTAGACGTTTGATGACAAAGGAGTGATCGCCGGGTGGTCGAAAAAGAGTTGCTGGAAAGCTACTCCGACCAGAAATGGCTGCTGTTGTTCGTGCGCAGGTCGCCCCACCGGTCGCGTATCTCCCCAAGTATCCCGATGATCTCCCCCACATCCAGCGATGTAAGCAGCCTGATCCGCGTCTCCTTGAAATTGGGGATCCCTTTGAAGTAGTTGGAGAGGTGGCGCCGCATCTCATAGATGCCTACCGGTTCCGATTTCCATTGGAGCGATCGCCTGAACTGCTCTTCTGCAATATCCGCCTTCTCCCTGATCGTGGGGTCGGGAAGCAGTTTGCCTGTTGCCAGGAAGTGTTTGATGTCGCGGAAGATCCAGGGCCGTCCCACCGCAGCCCGCCCGATCATGATGCCATCCACCCCGTACCTTTTGAACATCTCGCGGGCCACATGGGGAGTGTCAACATCGCCATTGCCGACAATGGGGATATGCATGTTCGAATTGTTTTTCACCTCCCCGATCAGCGTCCAGTCGGCACTGCCTTTGTAGAACTGTGCCCTCGTGCGCCCGTGAATAGTCAGGGCGCTGATGCCGCAATCCTGCAGCTGTTCAGCGATAGAGATAATATTTTTGCTGCTCTCGTCCCACCCGAGCCGTGTTTTGACCGTGACCGGCAGGGAAGATGCATCCACGATGGCGCGGGTCATCTCCATCATCAGTGGCAGGTTGTTGAGCATACCGGCCCCTGCCCCCCTGTTTGCGATTTTCCTTACGGGACAACCAAAATTGATGTCGATTAGCTCCGGACCAGCGTTCACGGCAATATGCGTGGCCTCAATCATTGATGCAATGTCGTGGCCATACAGCTGTATCCCGATCGGACGCTCCTCATCGAAAATATCGAGCTTCTTCACACTTTTTTCACCATCCCTGATCAGGCCATCGGATGAGATGAACTCGGTATACATCACATCCGCACCAAATTTCTTACATATATATCTGAATGAGGGATCGGTAATATCCTCCATCGGCGCCAAAAATAACGGCCGTTCACCCAGGTCCAGTTCTCCAATTTTCAATGCAGTAAGTTATATCGCTGTTCAATCCTTTTTTATTACATTCGCACTACTTTTTGCGAATCTCTTCAGGCACAAAATTACGAAAAGCGTTTTTAAAATAGATAAGATTGAGTTACGAAAGAAAACCGATACTGTCCGGACAATCACCCTTTGCCATGCTGATCTTCAGCACACTGGGCGTGTTCTTCACCGGTCTTGTTTTTCAGCTGCTGGGAATCTTCATGGCAACGCTGTTCTATGATGTATCACTTTCCGAGCTGTTGCAGTCGGGCGATCTCCTGGATCAGGGCCAGATCAATGCCTTTAAACTGGTCCAGATCATTGGTGCCCTGGGTACATTTGTCTTCAGCAGCCTGCTTCTCTCATTCGTTTATACGGGGAAGTGGCTCGGTTATTTTCCTTTCAGACAGCTGACCGATTCAAAAGCAGTGGTCCTGATCATATTGATCATGGTCGCGGCGCTTCCGTTTGTCAATTTCCTGACAGAGATGAACCAGCGGTTAGAATTTCCTTTTAGCGGTGTGGAACAATATCTCAGGCAGATGGAGGAGCAGACTGAAAAACTGATGATGACACTGATCAGGGCAGATCACCTCGGTGCATTGCTGGTGAACCTGTTTATGATCGCATTGATACCGGCAGTGGGCGAGGAGCTGGTATTCAGGGGATTGATACAGAGGCACCTGACCGAATGGTTCAGGAACCCCCATGTTGCCATCATCGTAGCCTCCGCCATCTTCAGCCTGGTACATTTTCAGATATACTCCTTTCTTCCCAGGTTCTTTCTCGGATTGGTGCTGGGTTACACGTTTTATTACGGAAAGTCGATCTGGTATCCCATTATTGCCCACCTGGCGAATAACACGTTGGGCGTGCTTTTCTATTACTTTTATATGAATGAACTGACAGGCGATTCCCTGGAGACAATCGGAACCATGGAGATGGTGCCGGCGGCAGCATTGATAAGTCTGTTGCTCGTTGCTTTTTTAATGGTTGTCTGGGTGAAAATGGTCAGGTCCAACCCTGAAGGAGCTGTTTAACCATATCGCTCCTCCGACGGCTTTACATAAAACAGGTCCGCTCCGGCTATTTCATTTTTACGGTATACATATACTACCCCGTAATCGGCAGCTTTTTCTCTTTTGATCTCTTCGGGCAGATCTCCGAACTTCTCCTCTACCTCGTTCCATGTCTGCTGAATAATTCGATCAATCTTCTCCCTGAGTTTTTCCAGGTTCTCATGGGCCAGTTGTGTTCTTCGCTTTAACCCTTTCTGGTTGTTGTAGGCCTCGAAAAATTTGTCGTAATGAACCTGTACGACTGCAATGGTCGGATTTGTAACGGGACAGCACCCGCTGTTCTTCCTGTTTCGTTCCCCCTCAATCAACTTACTGCCACAGCTCAGAACCTCCTCCTCCGTCGTCAGTCCGGGCAGCTTCTTTTCATTGAGGGTCAGTCCGTACTGTTCCCTGACCTCCGCATGCTGTTCACCCCTTGCAATGGCCATATCAACCACCTGTATAAAATGTGAAATGTACAGCTTTGCCTTTTTCATTTTCAGGTAGTAATCCTTGTTCTTCTCAGCGTGAAGGTTCATTGCATTTCGATGCTCGCTGATCGCGTTTTCAAACGCAGGAAGGGTTGACTTCACCTGGTGGTACATGGATTGACTGAAGGCGAGCTTGAAAGGAGGTAGCTCAGTACCCTTATCAAAGACCCGCTTGAGGGCCTTGATCCTGGCATTATCGGTGTTCGGCAGACGGCGGTAGGGCATAATTTGTTAATAATTTGTTGAAAAAATGGCTTCTTTATGCGAAGATAATGTTTTAATAGTACCATGCAAGTCTATTCGCACATTTCTACGGATTGATTAGTAAAAAGTTATAATTTTTTTAATTTTTCTTAAAAATGCATTCATAAAACAGAAATAATTGTGAAGGCGAAACGGCCAGGAAAGAACTTATGTGGTGGCGTAGCGGTTAATTATACAGGTAAAAATTATATACAGGTAAAAAATTTTTTACTTGTAGCAGATTTGTAACTTTGGTAGATCAACAGGTAACTAACAAAAATCAAGAATATGTTTCAAAAAGAAGTTTACTGGCAGAGAAGAAAGAGATTGCACGGATTGGCAAAAACCGGATTGCTGCTGCTGCCCGGCAATGACGAAAGTGCA
>CAYOVC010000197.1:0-5671 GCA_964407305.1 uncultured Bacteroidaceae bacterium
GGATCTGTATAATGAACCCGGGAATAATGGTCTGGGGAACAGGAGCATGCCACTTTTGAAAAATGTCTTCACTTGGGCCAGGGAAGTAAACCCAAGCCAGCCTGTTTCTGTGGGTGTGTGGAACGTGGAACTCAAAGATCTAAACAATTTTCAACTGGAAAACTCCGATATCATTACCTATCATAATTATGCCGATGAGGTTCACCACCGCAATGCAATTGATTCTCTGAAACTTTACGGGCGCCCAATAATCTGTACGGAATATATGGCCAGAACCAGGAACAGCAGGTTTGAAAATATTATGCCGATGCTGAAGGAGGAGAAGATAGGAGCCATACAATGGGGATTGGTGGCTGGAAAATCAAATACAATGTACGCATGGGATACACCGATACCTGATGGTTCTGAACCCGAGGTATGGTTTCATGATATCTTCAGACCTGATGGTTCTGTTTTTGACCAGGAAGAGATAGATCTGATTAAAAAGCTTACCGGAAAAAAATAGTACAGGAATAGGTTGTTTCGTGACTGTATTTCTCATGATCATCAAAATATTACGACTAATGAATAAGAAGAAGATTTTAGTATCCCTGGCGATGGCTCTGTACGTTGTTTCTATGGCCCTTTATGCTCAGCAACCCGATCCTCCCGGACAGGTAACAGATGGACATCCTGTTCATGAAGCCTATCTTTTTGCACATATGATGCATGGTGATTATGGCAAACTTTACTATTCAGTTAGTCTTGACGGACTTCACTGGGAATTGCTTAATAAAGGGGAGAGGGTCTATGAGGAATACAGGGGACATCCCGATATTTGCAAGGGACCCGACGGCAGGTATTATATCGCAGGAAACAAAAGTGACGCCTCCGCGGATATTCATATTTGGGTGTCAGATAACCTTATTAAATGGGAGCATCATGCAGATTATACCCCCAAGCTGCAGAAAACACCTGGCTATGAGCACGCGCTTCCACGGATAGGGGCCCCGAAGTTGTTTTATGATGAGGCTTCCTCACAGTATGTTATGACCTGGCACACACCACATGAGTGGGGCACCGATAAGGATCCTGAAAAATATTGGGCAAGTCAGCGCACCCTGTTTGTAACATCGAAGGATCTTATGCAGTTTTCGGATCATCCTCAGAGACTTTTTGACTGGGATATGGGCACCATAGATGTGATTATTCGAAAAGTGGACGATACATATTATACGATCGTAAAGGATGAACGGTATCCTACACCTGAATGGGTAACCGGAAAAACGATCAGGATTGGAAGTTCAGGATCACTGCTCGGCCCATACTCATACCCCTCGGCACCCCTTAGCCCAAACTTTCGGGAGGCTCCCATGTTGATTCCCTCACCCGACGATAAGTTCTGGTACCTGTATTATGAGCAGTATCCGGGTGTGTCCTACGGGTTATCCGTTTCAAGGCACCTTGAGGGTCCATGGTATCAGGTATCAGGATATACATTTTATAGTGACTGGGATAAATACTCCATGCCACCAAAAGTCAGACATGGCTGCATGATCACAATTACACGTGACGAGTACGATAACCTGGTGGGACATTTTGGTTTAAGTGAAAAATAAGTAGCTTTTGTATTAACAAATAATTGCAATATATGAAAACAAGATTTTGCATAATATGGGGAGCAGTTGCGATGGTTTTGTTTACATTATCCTGTGGAAATGTAAAGGAGTCAGGAAATAATACGGAACAAGTGTATTTCACGAATCCTATCCTTGAAGATGGGGCAGATCCATATGTATATCTGCATTCAGATGGTTTTTATTATACGATGGTAACCAGGCAGAATAGGTTACAGTTGTGGAAATCAGAGTCATTTACCGATCTGGAAAATTCCGAGACAAAGGTAATCTGGACGAAGCCGGATTCAGGAACCAATTCCTGCTGTATCTGGGCTCCTGAGATACATTATTATGACGACATATGGTACATCTATTACAGTGCAGCAGATGGAGCAAATCCTATTGATATGCACCGGTATGTTCACGTTCTTCAGAACAGGTCTGAGAATCCTTTTGAGGATACATGGGAAGATCTGGGCAAAATACAGACAAAGTATCCGGGGATTGATGGAAATGTCTTTGAATACAAGGGGACGCGTTATTTTGCTTATTCACCCTATATTGGTAACCAGAGCGGCATCATGCTGGCAAGAATGATATCACCAACAGAGATTGAGAATGAGGTTAATCTCGGCTTACCAATTTATGACTGGGAACAAACTCCTCCGAGGGCTATTCTTGAAGGTCCGCAGTTTTTGGTTGGTCCGACCGATAAGATATTTATCATATATTCGGCGGGTGCCTGTTGGGATGATAATTACGGTCTGGGCATGTTCTGGGCAGATAAGGAAGATGAATTGTTGGATCCCGGGTCATGGTCAAGGTCAGGATCACAGGTATTTGAGCAGTATCCACCAAATAGTGTGTTCGGTCCTGGCCACAACTGTTTTACGAAGTCTCCGAATCTGGAGGAAGATTGGATCGTTTATCACGCAAAGCGAGCCTCAAGTAACGAATGTGCTGGAAGAAGTATGCGTGCGCAGAAATTTACATGGGATGAGAAGGGTATGCCGGTATTTGGCAAGCCGGTTTCAGTTGATACACCGGTTGAGGTGCCATCAGGGTTGTAGAACATCACTGCGTTACAGTGTCTGTGTCACCTTATTTTGTTGAATTATCTTATCTTTGCTTTAGGTAAATCACTATCGGTAATTACGACTATAATGTTTATGGACCACACCAGGAAGATACCTGAATTTAAATTCAATGTATTTGAAGCAACTGCTCACATATGGACTTACGGCACTGTTCGTTTTTGCAATGAACACAGGCGCAATCTTTGCCCAGGTTGTTATCAATGAGGTTTGTGCGTCAAATTCCACAACGGTTTCCGACCATGAGGGGGAGTTTGCCGACTGGATCGAGATCTTTAACGCAGGCGAGGAGCCCGCCAACCTGGAGGGTTACTGTCTGAGCGATGACAGCACCAACCTTTCGCAATGGTGTTTCCCGCCATATATTCTTCACCCGGGTAGTTACCTGCTGCTTTTTGCATCAGGGAAAAATATCATTACACCTCCGTTGGACTGGAAATCGATCATCCAGGAGGGAGATACCTGGCGCTACATCCTTCCAACATCCAATATTGCAGGATGGAGAGACAGGGGATTCGACGATGAAAACTGGGAGTCGGGACCCAGCGGTATCGGGTATGGTGACGGAGATGATGCCACGGTAATTCCGTCAACCATCTCCCTCTACATGCGGAAAAGTTTCGCAATCGAGGATGTTGCAGCCATCGAAGCCGCTATCTTTCATATCGATTATGACGATGGATTCGTGGCGTATATCAACGGCGTGGAGATTGCCCGGGCCAACCTGGATGGTTCGCCACCCGACTATAACGCGTTCACTCCGAATGGCCGGGAAGCACAGATGTACAGCGGAGGGGCGCCGGAACGGTACGATATCAGCGATCCGCAAAACATATTCCGGGAGGGGGAAAATGTGCTGGCCGTTGAGGTGCATAACCATACTGAAGGTTCGTCGGACCTTACCTCCATCCCGTTCCTTTCCATACTCTCGCAAACATTTCCCGGTCAGCCGCCACCTGCGATCCTGGGACTGGAGAACAGGCTGTTTCATACAAATTTTAAGCTGGATGCTGACGGTGAGCCACTGTATTTAACCAATCCTGAAGGAGCGGTTGTCGATTCGCTGATCATTGAATGGCAGGCGAAGGACCATTCATTCGGTAGGCTGCCGGCGACTTTTCCCGAATGGTACCTGTTCGAATCTCCTACACCGGGTGAACCCAACCATACAAGGGCCTATATTGACTATCTGCATGAACAGCCCTGGTTTTCCAGGCCGGGCGGTCGCTTTCAATCTTCATTTCAGCTTTCCCTCTATTCCAATGATCCGGGAGATTCCATCTATTTTACAACCGATGGCTCAGAACCCGGCAGAGAATCACAGCTTTATGAAGCGCCAATTCCTATTGCTGAAGGCAAAGTTGTGAAGGCCGTTATACTGAAAGAGGGGTACCTGCCCGTGCGACCTGCGGTTCAAACCTATATCCCCAGGTACCATACCGGATTGCCGGTAATTTCGATTTCGACCGACCCCGACAACCTGTGGGATCATTATACCGGGATCTATGCGAGGGGTCCAAATGCCGATAACAATTTCCCCTATTTCGGGGCCAATTTCTGGAATGCCTGGGAGCGACCGGTGCATGTTCAACTCTACGATGAGAACGACAGTCTGGCATTTAATATCGGTGCCGGAGTGAAGGTCTTCGGAGGATGGTCGCGCGGTCATCCGCAAAAATCCTTGTCACTCTTCGCACGTGCCAAATATGGCGACAGGAAACTGGAGTATCAGCTCTTTCCCGGTATACCCATCCATGATTTTGAAGCATTTGTACTGCGTAATTCCGGGAACGATTGGTTTGGCGCCGGTTCTGAAGCGGGCACGATGTTTCGGGATCTGATGATGACCAGCCTGGTGGCAAGCATGGATGTTGAATACCAGAAGGGGCGGCAGGCAGTGCTGTACATCAATGGTGAATATTTTGGTATTCACAACATCCGGGAAAAGGTCAATGAACATTTCCTCGAGTCGAATACCGGGATTGACCCCGACCGGATTGAACTGCTTACCAACAACCAGGAGGTGATCCATGGAAGCAAAGTGCATTATAGCAACCTCTATAATTTTGTCAATTCCGCCAATCTTCAGGTGGATGCTAATTATGAGTACGTGCGACAGCGAATGGATATCCATAACTTTATTCAGTACCAGCTGGCACAGATCTACTTCGACAATACCGACTGGCCCGGAAACAATATCAAGTACTGGCGGCCCGATTATGAAAACGGCCGCTGGCGCTGGATCATCTACGATACCGATTTCGGGTTTGGAATGTGGGACAAGAACAAAGTGTCGAACAATACACTGCAGTTTGCCCTGGCACCTAACAACACCGGCTGGCCCAATCCTGCCTGGTCAACGCTCCTTCTGAGGAAGCTAATCACAAACAATACTTTCCGGAACCAGTTCATTAATACATTCGCTGATCAGATCAATACAACATTTCAAAAATCCAATATTGATCCGCTTATCAATGCGCTGAAGGCGAATATTTCGGATGAGATGGTTCGGCACGTTGCCCGTTGGGGAGGCTCCCACCAGAATTGGAACAACAGGGCCAACGACCTGAAGTACTTTGCCCAGTTCCGGCCAACGATCGTCCGCAACCAGATCGCAAGCCGGTTCGGTCTCGGGGGAACGCATAATCTTACACTGGACGTGCCACCAAGCGGAGGTGGGAACATCGGGCTGAACACGTTGATGTTGCGGGAGTTTCCATGGACAGGCGTCTATTTCCAGGGAGTGCCGGTTGAGGTCACCGCACTGCCCGAACCGGGATATAAATTTTCACACTGGTCGGGGAGCATTGAATCAACAGAGCCGCGCATAGAGGTGAACCTTGATGATGCCTTTTCGCTTACAGGGCATTTTACAGTGGATCCAAACTATGATCAGACCGATTATGTGAAGGTGAATGAGATTAGCTATAATTCAGGTTCAGAGAACGCTCCCCGCGACTGGGTCGAGCTGGTGAACAG
>CAYOVC010000198.1:0-5619 GCA_964407305.1 uncultured Bacteroidaceae bacterium
TGGGGTCTTCTTTGTCTTTTTAACAAATCCATGTGTTGCCAAGACAAGCGTTTCGCTCTTATCTGCCTTATCCCAAAATGCCAAAAGTCTATAATACTTTTTATTGTACAAGGTCCGAAACTCCCAGATTAGCTCTGTCAGCTTCTTGAATAACTCTGGATCGTTAACGAATTGGGCTTTTCTGGCATTATAGTATATCTTTCTCTGAGTTTTTTCATCGAGTGAGTTCATAAAATCAATGGCATCACCCAAAAAGTCAACTTCAAATTTTTTGTCCATTAATAATTTTTATACAAAGTTAAAGGTTTCCTATTAAAGAAACAAGTGATATTTGTAGGATTTGCATAATATGTATATTTAAAGAGCCCTTTCAACGATCATCAAAAAGAGCCTGGTATTTTAGAAAGAATGTTGAAGAGAGAATAGAAAAAAGCTTTTGCCTGTACCGGGGAGACGATCTGCCTTCATTCAAGGATGTTGAGATCATCAAATACCTGCTTGTCTGAAACTTTTCGCTTATGTACCACCCTCTTTATCATGATTGAAAGATACTCTTTATATATACATTTTCCAATTCGCTTCCCTTGAAATTATCTATGAAAAGAGGCAAAACAGCACTGGTCCGCCTAATTCTAATTACTACACTCCGTGGTAAAATATACATTCGGACTGCCGGTCGTATCTATCAGAAATGGTGGTGATGGAAGTGTATCTGATTGTAATGTCCAGACGCATACCCGGGTCAGTGAGGGCATAAAACTTATATCGAGATCCGGATGATCTGCATACCTGTTGTGTTGTCCCAATTCTGTATTATTGGTCAGATCCAGAGATGCAATGTTATTTTGTCCGCAAACCAGTTCCCACAAGCCGGTATTATGGGTTACGTCCAGGCTTTCCAGTTTGTTATCTTCACAAAACAACCTGCGCAATTCGGTATTTCCTGAAACATCCAATGTCTCGAGCAAATTCCCAGAACAATCAAAATTGGCCAGGTAGGATTTATCTGAAACATCAACAGAAGTCAGCTGGTTATTTCGGCATTGAAAGTATACTAAATAAATACAGCCAGAAACATCGATGCTTGTCAGTAAATTACTCGAACAATCAAATAATTGTAAATTATATTTTGTGGATACATTTAAATTCGTGATTTGATTATTGCTGCACAGTAACTCCATCAGGCTGCCACACTTTTTAATATCAAGCTCTGAAAGTTGATTGAAATCACACCTGAATTCTCGCAATAATCGGCAATTGGATACATTCAACCGTTCCAGCTGATTTCCCTCGCAATACAAAGTGAGTAATTTAGGTTGAAAAGAAAGATCCAGCTCAGTCAGATTGCAATCCCTGCAGTCAATATGCACCAATCCCGGATTGCCCGAAAGATCCAGATGCGTTAGCGGATTATTATTACACTCCAGCGTATCCAGGTTTACAAATATCTCCAATCCATCCAGGCTGGTCAAATCACTTCTTCTCAGTCGTAACCTTGTCACCGATTCAACTTCTTTGCTGCTTATGATCCCGTCGCCGTTTTTATCCACACCTCTTTCAATTAACGCATGATAAAAATTACCATCCCTGATAATGGCAGAGGGATGCGGGCCCGGAAGATCTTCACATCCAGAGCACGCAGAAAACAACAGGATAATAAGAATCGGCTTTGTAAAATTATTCCTAATAGATTTCATGGCTATAGATTCTTAATTATTATTTTCCGACGTGAAATAGACATTCGGGCTTCCGTCCTTACAAAGCCATAAGCCGTCAGGCGGAAATGGAGTTGTTCTGACACATACCTGACCAAGTGAAGGCATATTTCTTATATTAAGAACCGGTTCATGGCACCAAGAATCGTAAGGAGGATAGTAATCATCACCCAAATTAAAATTATTTGAAAGATCCAGACTTACAATCAAATTCCCTCCACAAATCAAACACAACAGGTTAATATTTTGTGACACATCCAGGTTGTTTAGCTGATTATCCGCACAAGCCAAATAAATAAGGGATGTATTGTTCGAAACATCCATGCTCGTCAGCATATTATCCACGCAATATAATTCAATCAGGGAAGTATTTTTGGAAATATCCAGACTTGAAATCTTTGTATTGCCTATAAATAATCTTTCGAGTTTTATATTCTTCGAAACATCAATTTCTGAAAGGGTTTCCCCACCACAGTGCAGTTCTGTCAAATTAGGAAAATACTCTAATCCATCCAATGATTTTACTTCATTATCATAATCATAAACATATAAAGATTTTAATCTTAGTGCCTCTTCCTTACTTATTAGTCCATCCCCATTTTCATCTGCACCGTTTTGAAGTAGTACGTTGTAGAATGCTCCATCTGTAATAGCATCCATGGGACCGGATCCGGTAGTCTCTTCACAACCGGATATCAAGGTCCCATTTATAAAAATTCCAACAACAATTATTAATTTATTGATAAAACGTGTCATGGTTCATTCGGGATTATTTATTTAAGGAAGAAAATCAATGATACCGGGGTTTGAATAGCAGTGGTTCGAATCCTGCCAATGATCATATTATTGACCTGAAACTCTCCACGGAGACAGAACCTCCCCGACAGGTAATATTCGGCTCCAATAGCCGGTGTAATGTAGATCCCCATATCGCCATCAATGTTCATTCCTCCAGCCCTTATCCCGTATAACACATTGATCTCTTCATTCCTGTTTCTGAGAAACATGCCCAATCCAAAAGATATGTATTTCTCATTGCGTGAATTGAACTCAAAATCCTCGGTATGTATTAATGCGGACAGTTCGGGTTCCAACCGGAATTTTTTACCCAGATTCAGAGGAAGAGAGACTGTATTTCCGGTTGTAATCATGCCGGAGGTCTCCAGTCCGGATACACTGAATGTCGAAAGGTTCACAGCAATACCAACCCTGGGATCATTCATCTGATCCTGCTTTTCCTGTGCATGTGCAAGGGTTACAGTCAAGAGGCTGACAAGAATAATCGTAATTAGCTTTTTCATAGTTTATTGTTTAGTGAATTTTTTATTCCCAAAAATGACGTGCAATCTCCTCTTCTGAGAGTTTCAGATACCTGGCCGCATTCCAGTAGAGGATCTGTTTTTTTATGGTATCAGTCAGGTAATCTGCCTGTTTAATATAGTTGATACTCGCAGTGATGGCATCCGGCCAGATCATTTCGTCTGAACCATACAGGATCTTGTTCTCCACCCCTTTTTCAATGGCTCTTTTGAGAAATTTTTCAGTTTCCTTTTCTCCTTTGCTTTCCCAAAAAATCAGTGTTCCGGCAATATCTACATAGAAATTATTATACTCATACATTAACTCCAGCACATCATCTTCAAAATCATAATCTCTGTGAATACTGATTCCATTATGTGCTGCATTGAAATTAACATCCGGATATTGCTCAAGCACAGGTTTTAAGTTTGCCGGATTACTGGCTTCAAAGGCATAGTCAGGAAAATTTTCATACACAAAATCAGGAACAATACCCGTATGTATAAAAACAGGTAACGCAAAACTGTCTGCAATTGCATATAATTGCATATTGAACGGATCATTCAAAGCCAGTCCGTTATAGATGCCCAACAGCTCACCAAGTGATTTTATCTTTTTTTCTCTTATTGCATCTTTAAGGCTGGAAAGTCTTGCCGGGAGGACCGATTCATCAATTGTAGTATATTCTCCGCTATACCAGAAGATTGAGTGGTTTTCAGGGTAATTAGTATAAAAATAATCTATGGCCTCAGGGGGTCCTCCAGCTATGGCCAGTACTACATTATTATCCTTCATTCGCTTTACCAGGGCATCATAATGTGCAGCAGGAGTAGCAAAGGTCTGATAAGGGAATGGATCCCCCCGTGATGGGAAATTGGTTGTGCTATATATATGCTGATGTACATCGATCACAGGGAAATTCTTGAGTATGGCAGGATCGGGAACAGGATCGACGAATTCGTCTTCACATGCTGAAAATCCCATTGCCAGCAGTAATGCAAATCCTATTACTGATAAATGCTTAAATACGTTGTAAGTACTCATGGCATGAAAAATATTACCACCTTTCTCCAGCATAAGTTATGCTGATCACATCCGATATCAGTCCACCTGTCCTCCAGAATGAATTAGCAGCTTCACTTTCAAATATGTCACCAAGATTTGTTGAAAAAACAATAGTTACATCAGGATTGGGGAAATACAATGCTAATATTGAAACGCCCATAGTACCTATGCCATTGCCATATGAACCTCCATGGACATCTCTGAATCTTTCATCTCCTCTAAATTTTTCAATCCCCATACCTGTTTGGTTCTCACTCGGCAGCATAAGTGCCAGAGAAGCAGAATCCAGTATATTCCCCCGCATCAGCTCCTGGAGAAAGCGGGCATAATCATAGGGTGTTGCTAAAATTCCCATACTTCCCAAACCAACTTTTGTGAAGGTGTTTTGTATTTCAGAACAGTTTTGAATCTGTCCCGGGAAATGTTCAAAATAACTGTTAACGGTAAGATCTTCTTCCGGAGAACCTGGATATTCATTAAAATAAGTACTGGAAAGGCCAATGACATCAACTATTTCCTGGTCTAAAAAATCATTATAAGTCTTTCCACTTGCAGCCTCAATGATCATTCCCAGTAAATCATAATCCGTATATCCCCAGTTGTTTTGTGCTTCTCCGGCTTCATTCTCTGCTGCTGTCCCATATATATATTGGTCGAGCATATTTTCTGCTGAAGTATAGTTATTAGGATCATTGAAACCATCAACATACATTTTCAGGTTATCATCGTACGGGATTATTCCGGAAGTACCGTTCATCAGATGACGAATGGTTAACACATCACCATTGGGTAGATTTTTTACTATTTCCTCGTTTAGATATTTACTGATGGGTTCATCCAGTTCAATAGTACCCATCTCAACCAGACGCATCACCAATGTTGCTGTATAGATATTGGTCACAAAAGAGGCATGATGCAAATGACAGGGAGTCATTTCCACCTTATCTTCTATCCTGGCTAAGCCGGCACTCCCTACCCACCAACCATAATCAGGAGTCTCAACAGCAATAGATATCCCGGGTAATCCGTTTTCTTCCACATATTCTTTCAATACCTGCTTGTAGAGCGCATTATATGGATTTGATTCATTATTGGTTGCTTCCGTAAAATTACAGGTGTCAACCGGATCTATTATTTCCTCTGTACATGCATAAAATGCTAACAGGAAAACAGCTACTGCTAAATATATATATCTGAGTTTCATAATTCTATAATTTTATTGCGTTGCTTTTATTTATTTAGTTGGCATCTTATACCTACTCCGGTCACAGAGGTTGGCAGTACAGGCATTGCTGATGCATAGGGCAATTGAATCATATAGCGGTATTTCAAATAAACAGCTAACCTGCCAGTTCCATACCCCAGAAGAATATCAGCTGGTACAGAAGCAATCATGTGAATAGGAAGTACCTCGGTGTACGTTCCATTCTCATCAAGCGAGAATGTTTGCCATCCTGAATAAAAAACTGAGGCTCCCACTCCAAGAGATAATTCACCAAAAATACCTGGTGCTTGACCAACCCTGTATCCAATGCTGGTT
>CAYOVC010000199.1:0-5563 GCA_964407305.1 uncultured Bacteroidaceae bacterium
GGCTGCCATCGACACACTGTTCGAAGTGCCCGGCCTGTCATGGCGAATTATTAACAAAAACATTGTGCTCTATCCGGAAAGAGCAGAATTGGTAAGGGAACGTTCCGATACACTTCAACAGGGGTCCAATCTGCTGAAGGTTCAGGGTAATGTTCAGGACCTGAAATCGGGAAAGCCCCTTGCCTATGCTACCATCGCCGTAATGGATACATATTACGGAACTATTTCCAATGAGGATGGCCGCTTCACACTTCGAATACCCGACACACTCAGGCAACCGATCCTGATAGCCTCCTATATTGGATACAGAAACCATTATATTCCCATCAGTGTGGCATCCGATGAACTGGTAGATATCCGGATGAACAGGAACCTTGTTTCGCTCCAGGAGGTAATTATCCGCTACCAGGATCCCGCCGGTTTGCTTTCTGAAGCCATTCACAGAATCCCGAAGAATTATCTCGCAGAAGCTTCGGGAATGCAGGCCTATTACAGGGAAAGAGTGAACAAGGATAATAAGACCATGGTCTTCTCCGAAGCAGTGGTGGAGATTGCAAAAGCACCCTACACCGGTTCACTGGCCGCCGAAAGGTCCAGGATACTCAAGGGAAGAAAGATTACCGACATCGAACTCCAGGACACAGTTGTTTTCAAGATCAGATCAGGATTGAGTACAATGCTGCAGCTCGATATTATTAAAAATACACCCGACTTTCTCTCCGAGGGTTTTGTATCAGTGTATAACCTTCGTTTTTCCGATGTGGTCTCTTTTAAGGACAGACTCGTATACGTCATCTCCTTTCGCCAAAAAGAGTCTGTTGATGAAACGCTTTTCAGGGGCAACCTATACATCGACAGGGAAACACTTGCAATCATTGCCGCAGATTTCGAATATGATCCTGTGCGACTCGGACGTGAGGAGCGAATGTTCGTAACAAAAAAAAGCAGGGGGGTAAAGATACGTCCGGTCAGTGCCGGCTATCACGTTGAATATAAAATGTCCGGAGAAGCCTTTCACCTTTCGCAGGTACAGGGGAAAGTCGTTTTCAAGGTCAGGAAAAGAAGACAGTGGATCGCATCGAAATATGAGATCAGCCTGGAGATGGCCATTACCCATACAGATCCCGGAAATCCTCCTCAAATCAGGTATACCGAGCAGCTGAAACCTTCCACGATCATGGCAGAGCAGCAGTTTGAATATGACCCTGGGTTCTGGGGCAACTATACCACTATTACTCCGGAAGCAAGCCTGACCGAAGCATTGAAGCAGATTGAAAAATCGATGCTGGAGATCGATGTGCCGGAATAACAAGCAGAAATGCTTTTCCATTCTAAAAAAAAATAGTAGCATTGTGCCAATAATTTCCGGGTATGGGTGGCTGAATGGCGTTGAGTGAAACAGAAGATAAGCTTCTCCAAAAATAACAGGATTATAAAAGCGATAGAGAGTATACCCTGACGTATGACCTGAAAAGATAAACATTATGGTTTTGAACACCCTCGACTGGATCATTATTGCCCTCTTTTTCATCATATTATTAGGTATAGGATACCTCTCCTCCCGCGGTGCAGGCAAGAATACCGCAAGTTTTTTCCTCTCGGGCAGGAATATGCCATGGTGGTTACTGGGTGTCTCCATGGTAGCGACCACCTTCTCCTGCGATACACCCAACCTGGTAACGGATATGGTACGAACCGGTGGAGTGGCCTCCAACTGGCAATGGTGGGCGTTTTTGCTAACCGGCATGCTCACGGTTTTTGTATATGCGAAATTGTGGAACAGGTCACAGGTACTTACCGACAATGAATTCTATGAGCTCCGTTACAGTGGGAAAATGGCCGAATTTCTTCGCGGGTTCAGGGCAGTCTACCTCGGAATATTCTTCAATGTGATGGTCATCGCGAGCGTATCCCTCGCCTTTATAAAAATTGTAAGCGTCATGCTGGGTGTAAATCCTGCGATCGCCCTGGTTGTTGCAGCAGTCATCATCGTCTTTTACTCGGGTATCGGCGGACTTAAATCGATATTGTATACCGACCTGTTCCAATTCTCTTTTGCCCTTTTTGGTGCAATCCTCGCGGCAGTCTTCGTCACAAAATCGCCGGAAGTTGGCGGGCTGAACGCATTGATGACACACCCGGAACTTGCCGGCAAGCTGCGGTTGGTACCCGATATCAATAACACCGAACTGTTTATCAGTATCTTCCTCATCCCCATTGCCGTACAGTGGTGGGCCGCATGGTACCCGGGTGCAGAGCCCGGTGGCGGTGGATATGTCGTTCAGCGAATGCTTTCAGCAAAAAATGAAAAACATGCTGTAGGTGCCACCATGCTCTTCAATTTCTTTCATTATGCCATTCGTCCGTGGCCCTGGATCATTGTCGGACTGGCATCCCTGGTGGTTTTCCCGAACCTCGATTCACTGCTCCTGGCGTTCCCCGATGTAAATCCTCAATTTGTAAAACACGACCTCGCCTACCCTGCCATGCTGAAGACCTTTTTGCCGGCGGGACTACTCGGACTGGTGGTCGCTTCCCTGATTGCTGCGTTTATGTCGACCGTTGCATCGCAGATCAACTGGGCCTCATCCTACCTGGTTAATGACCTTTATGGTAGATTTATCAACCCTGAGGCCACTGAAAAACAACGTGTGCTTTTTGGAAGGATGTCAACCATCGTTCTGATGGCACTCTCTGTGCTACTGGCACTTTCACTTAAAAATGCACTGCAGGTGTTCCGTTACCTGCTAATGATTGGTGCAGGTACGGGGCTTCTATATATCCTTCGGTGGTTCTGGTGGCGGATCAACGCCTGGTCGGAAATGGTTGCCATGATTGCTGCCTTTACCTTTTCCATCACCTTCATCATGCTCGAAAATTTTGGCATGACAGAACTTGGCGGCGATCGAATTACTATTGCAGGGATCCACACAACAATGGGGGTTTGGAACATCTTTAAGTTCATTTCCATCGTTTGTCTTACCACGATTTCCTGGATAATTACATCACTGGTTACCAAACCTGTGGATGATGGTGTCCTGAGAAGTTTCTATACGAAGATCAAGCCGGGCGGACCCGGATGGAAAAGGGTGCTGGATAAAGCGCGCAGCGAAGGGATTGAACTTGTCAAGGAGAAGGACCTGAAGTGGGATGTTCCCACCGGCATCCTTGCCATGGTACTCGGTGCCATCGCCATCTACAGTATACTTTTCACAATTGGAATGTTTCTTTACAGTGATATACAATTGGGATTTTTCTTCGTTGGATTAAGCATTGTTGCTACATTCGGCATGATCTGGTTCTGGAAGAAACTAAGAACGGAGTGATTCCTGTGATTTGGTATTTTTATGTAAGTTTGCTGCATGATCCAGGAAACAGTAAAAAAGAATTTTCCCTTTTTCGAATCGGAACTGAGGGATGCAATCGCACAGCATGGCATCCTCAGATCCATCCCCGAAGGAAATACGCTCATTGAGGAGGACCAGTATATCAGGTCATTCCCGATTGTCCTTGAAGGGCTGATCAGGGTAACGCGAATGGACGAGGATGGCAATGAACTGCTGCTCTATTATCTCAAGCATGGTGAAGTGTGCACCGTGTCGCTGAGCTGTTGTGTCGACCGGACCAAAAGCATGGTGAAGGCCGTTGCTGAAGAAAATACCACTGTGATTGCAATTCCCGTTGAACTGCTCGACAGCTGGATGACGAGGTACCAGACCTGGAAGGAATTTGTAATGATCTCCATGAGAAAAAGATTTGATAACCTGCTGCAGACCCTTGACAGTATAGCTTTTATGAAGATGGATGAACGGCTCGAACGCTTTTTTACCGACCGGTTCAGAAATACCGGGTCGACAGAATTCGCCGGTTCACACCAGGACATCGCCTCCTCCCTTAGCACTTCCAGGGAGGTTATTTCCAGGCTGTTAAAACAGATGGAGCGCAAGGGGATGATTGAAATGGGCCGAAACAGGATCGATTATTCTACATTGTGTGACTAAAGCAACTTTCAAAATCTGAACCATCGGTAAAGGATGCAGTTCCGCTGAGCGTTTCCTCTAGTTAAAGCGCCGCCCGGAAAAATCCGGCGATCCCACGATAGAATTATCTTAACTTTGCAGAATGATTGAAATCGGAAAATATAACGACCTGGAGATTCTCAGGGAGACAAGTATCGGATTGTACCTTGGCGATGAATCAGGAGAAGATGTACTCCTCCCCAACAGGTACTGTCCGGAAAGTTATGAGATTGGCGACAGGATCAGGGTATTCGTTTATCCCGATAATGAAGGCAGAAAGGTGGCTACGGACCTGGTTCCAAAAGTGCGTGTAAATGAGTTTGCTTTTTTACAGGTGAAGGCGGTAGAGACTGTAGGGGCATTTATGGACTGGGGACTGGATAAGGACCTGCTGGTGCCCTTCAGGGAACAGCGGCAACGCATGGAAAAGGGAAGATGGTACGTTGTATATCTGTATATTGATGAAAAAACAGGCAGACTGGTTGGCAGCAATAAGATTGAGCAGCGCCTTCAGAACGATCAATTGAAGGTGAAAGAGGGCGATGAGGTTGAGTTGCTTATCATGCAGAAAACAGATCTTGGGTATTCTGTTGTTATAAATAATGAGCATAAAGGACTGATCTATGAAAATGAGATTTACCAGGAGATCAATATCGGTCAGACGCTCACAGGATATGTAAAGACGATCCGCCCGGACAATAAGATAGATATCTCCCTCCAACCTTCGGGCTACAAGAACTCCATCGACCCACATTACGATCTCCTGACAAAAAAACTGCATGAAAACGGGGGTTTTCTGCCTCTGAACGATAAAAGCAGCCCCGAACTTGTTTATGAAACACTGGGGATCAGTAAAAAAGCCTTTAAGAGAATTGTTGGTGCCCTCTATAAGAACAGGGAAATTGAAATTTCTCCGGAGGGAATTAAACTACTCACTTAAATCGCGCCCGGCAATGTGCGATACCCCTGACCCTGATAATTTCTCATCCCATCTCCGAAATATGCTGTAAAGCCTATGATTATGCTTTTGATTTATCCAGTATTTCTTCTAATTTCGGGCCTCTGAAACCCAAAAACAATAACACCGTGAAAAAACTTGCACTTCTTTTAACCGTACTGATTATTACCATTGTTTCATGTAACACAAATAAGACTGAAATGAATCCGCTCTTATCCGAATTTGATACCCCATTCGGTGTTCCGCCGTTTCACCTGATTGATTATGACCATTATCTGCCCGCCATAGAAGAGGGTATGAAAATGCAAAACGCTGAAATTGAAGAAATAACAAATAACCCTGAGAAACCAACATTTGATAATACCATTGCAGCGCTGGACTATAGCGGTGAGATGCTCGGCCGGGTGTCAACCATCTTTAACAATATCCGTTCGGCCAATACCAGCGATGAGATGAAGGAAATTGCAAAAGAGTATGTCCCCATGATGTCGGCACACCGAAGCAATATCAACCTCAATGCCGAACTGTTTGAAAGAATTGAAGCGGTTTATAACCAGCGGGAGGAACTCGACCTCGGTGCGCTCGT
>CAYOVC010000200.1:0-5557 GCA_964407305.1 uncultured Bacteroidaceae bacterium
AATGACTACAGGCTTTGTCTTGAACTGACTGACGAGATAGGTAAACTGGGATTTGAAATTCGCGATTTTGGACAAAATTGCGTCATAGTGCACACTGTTCCTGCCAATACGGCCATTCATGACACCAAGTCAGTAATTGAAACCCTGTTGGAACAGTATAAAAATTTTGAATCAGAACTCAAACTCGATCAGCATGAAAAAATAGCCAGGTCAACTGCCGTTGCAGCAGCGATACCATATGGCAGACAGCTTGATACCCAGGAGATGCGGCAACTGGTCGACCAGCTCTTCGCATGCAGCAATCCAAACACAACACCAGGAGGTAAACTGATACTGAATATCATTAAACTTGATGATTTCGAGAAACATCTTGCATGATTTTTGTTCTATAAGAAAACAATAATATAATTTTATCCAATGAACGCATTAAATTTTGGAAGAGGTAATGTTACGCCCCCGGTGGTTAAAAATCTGATTATCATTAATATAATAATGTTCGTCGCATTATTTATATTCAGTCAGATGTTTAGAACCGATCTGAACAGGATACTCGGGATGTATTATATCCAGTCACCCATGTTTCGCCCATGGCAAATTGTTACACATATGTTTATGCACGGTGGATTGATGCATATCTTTTTCAACATGTGGGCACTCTGGATCTTCGGAAAAACACTCGAAATGGTTTGGGGAGGAAAACGTTTCCTTATTTATTACCTGGCGACTGGTCTTGGTGCAGCATTTTTTCATCAACTGGTAATGTATATTGAACTTGCTCCACAAATTGCCGAATTCAAGACAGCTTACAGTGTCGACACGATCACCCTGGAGCGGATGAACAGAGCCTTTGCTTCAGGAAGCCAGTTTCACGGACTCATAAGAAGCCTGGTTACACCAACTGTTGGCGCTTCAGGTGCAGTTTTCGGGATTTTGCTGGCGTTCGGCATGCTCTTTCCAAATACCCAGCTTTTCATCATCCCTTTTCCTTTTCCCATCAAAGCAAAATGGCTGGTAATAGGCTATGGTGCACTTTCACTCTACCTGGGAGTTACCCAACCTGGTAGTAATATTGCCCATTTTGCCCACCTGGGGGGAATGATCTTCGGTTTTATTCTGATCAAATACTGGAACAAAAACAGAAGCAGTTTTTATTAATATGGACGTTTCGGCATGACAATTTTTGATGAGATAAAAAATTCCTACAGGGAAGGTTCTGTATTGCATAAGCTCATTTATATCAATGTGGCCGTTTTTCTCGCGCTACACATTGGCGTTATCATCCTTGTGCTGGCCAACCAGATTGACCGGAACCAGAGTATTACTGAAATACTAAAACTGCTGGCAGTGCCATCAGATTTACAAACATTGAGCCGAAAACCATGGACCGTATTGACATATATGTTTACACATGGTTTTTTGTGGCACATCGTTTTTAATCTGTTGGTCCTGTATTGGTTTGGCCGTTTCTTTATTGAAGAGTTCGGACTGAAGAAAATCCTTGGGGTCTATATCCTCGGCGGCCTGGCCGGGGCGCTGCTATTCGTCGTCTTCTATAACGTCTTTCCGTTTTTTGAAGATGTTCGGCAGCAATCAATTGCCACAGGAGCTTCTGCTTCCGTCATGGCCATTGTCGCTGCTGTCGCCGCCATGGTTCCGAACCGGCAAATGCACCTGGTATTGATCGGACCGGTAAAGATTGTTTATGTTGCACTTTTTCTGTTTATAACGTCAACCATTCTTGACTTTACCGATAATACAGGAGGAAAGATCGCCCATATCGGAGGTGCTGCCGTGGGCTTGCTCTTTGCAAGCTACTACCGGAAGGGACAAGACATGACAAAGGGATTTGACAGGCTCATGGATCAGTTTGGTTCGCTTTTTAAGCGTCGCAAAAAGATGAAAGTGACCTATAAACGCCCTGCAGACGATTTCCAGTACAACAAACAGAAGGCACAGGAGCAAAAAGAGATTGACAGAATATTGGATAAAATCTCCAGGGGAGGATATGATTCGCTGACAAAACAGGAAAAAGAGAAATTATTCAACATGAAGAAGTGACAGAAAGTTTTGCTTTGATGTTGATTTATTGAATAAAGCGTTTAAGTGTTGAAAAAAAAATCAGAGGTTTTATTAAAATATATGAACGTTCTGGCCGCACTACTGATACTGCTGTCATACAGCGCAGCTGTGATCAATCCAGCCAAAATCGTTATCCCTGCCTTTATCGGACTGGCCTATCCTTACCTGCTGGTGCTCAACCTTGTATTCCTTCTATACTGGACCATTCGCTTCAAAAAGGAATTGGTACTTTCACTGGTTGCAATACTGATAGGATGGGGTCATCTGATGAATTTTCTGCCTGTTGGTTTTTCGCCGGCAACGAAAATAAGTGATCATATGGACACTGCTGAATTCAGCATCATGTCATATAATGTCAGGACATTTAATTATTACAGTGATGAACAGGATCATTCAGCTGAAGGCATTTTTAATATCATTTCCGAAAAATCACCTGATATTCTTTGCCTTCAGGAGTTCTTTACAGGCAAAAAAAACGGGTTCAGGGAAATGGAGATCATTTCCAGGTTAAATGATTTTTCCTACAACTCTATTTTTTATAACATGAATAATCCCACTGGCGGATTCGGTATTGCTACATTCAGCAGGTTCCCTATCCTGAAAACCAGCAGAATTCCTTTTGATAACACCGGTAACCAGGCCGTATACTCTGACATCAAAGTTGGGAAAGATACCGTCAGGGTTTTTAATATTCACCTCCAATCGATCAGGTTCGGACAAGACAACTACCGTTTTCTGGATTCCCTGTCCCTTAAATATTCAGGCAGACAACTCATGGAAGCCAAAAAGATAGGTGTCCGGCTAAAGGATGCATTCATACTGAGGGCCGAACAGTCGGTAATCATACATAATTATATTAAGAGCTCCCCCTACCCGGTGATTGTTGCCGGCGATTTTAACGATACTCCCACCTCCTATGCTTACCGAAAAATAAAGAGAGGACTGCGTGATGCTTTTCGTGAGGCCGGAAGGGGAATTGGAAATACCTACGCAGGTGAGTTTCCATCTTTTAGGATCGATTTTATATTGTATAGCAAAAAGTTAGAGGCAGTTTCGTTCGATAGGATCAAATCAAAATATTCAGACCATTACCCGGTAATTTCAAGCCTTCGGCGCAGAACCGGAAATTCATGAAATCCCTTACCCTTTAACAATACAGCAGAATTGTTGAACCCATCTTTATCAACATTGTTAATAAACTTATAGAATCGATTAATTATAAGTTTTACTTTTGAATAAGAATTATTAAAAACAGTCACCATGAAAAAGTATGCAATCCTCTTATTGGTTTTAATTTCCTTCTCAGCCTGCTCGTTGTTTGAAAAGCCATCGATGACACAGGAACAGATTGATGCACTGATCACACAAAAAGCTGCAGTTGAAGAAGAACTGGCCAATATCAAACAGGAACTGGACCTTTTGAGGCTCAAAGCAGAAGAGTGTGCGCAAATGCTCGAACAACAGACAGAAGAGCAAAAACTTACAGGTAAATACTTCGTAATTGCAGGAAGTTTCAAAAACAACAGCTATGCAGAGGAGTATTCTTCAAAAGTAAAGCAGCTAGGTGGCGCGGGCAATATCATCCCGGGACCTTATAATTTCAACCTGGTGGTATACAGTGCTCATCCAACACTTTCTGAAGCTGCAAAAAGCATGTACGTTGCAAGAACAAATATCTCAGAAGACGCCTGGGTTTATATGGAAAAATAATCATTACAAAACAGGCCAACGGGCACGGGGAAACCATTTAATTACATAATCTCACTACCGGTCATTATGAACAGTGGCTGGAACTCAAAGCTTTTAAAATGTGGCCTCAGTCGTTCAGTGTTATAGTGTTTTTTCACATCCACAAATTTCGAGCTGGAAGTAACCACCTCAAGCGGAGCATTATCATACCTGCCGTTTCGCAAAACAACCAGGCGACCGTGAATCCCGCTTAAAATAAGATCCAGTGCCAGGTTTCCATAAGCCATGGGAACAATCGAATCAATTGCATCTGGGTCTCCTCCCCTGACAAGATAACCAAGCGATTGATTAATCACATTCACAATTTTTCCGTTGTTGTACTTTGGTGAAAGTAGCTTGATCTCCTCCGATACAATACTCCCAATTCCTCCCAGCTTCACATGTCCAAAGGCATCTTTCTCCTCACTTTTAATGACCATCTGGTCCAATCCTTTGAATGTGGCTCCCTCCGACACCAGAACAACAGAATACCTGCTCGGATTTTTAAGCCGGTCTTCAACCAGAAGCTCGGTTAAATGCTCAATATCAAACTTATGCTCAGGAATTACACATCTGTTGGCAGCCCCGGCCATTGTAGGCAACATCGCAGTAAAACCAGAATATCTTCCGAAAACCTCCATGACCATAATCCGTTCATGCGAACCGGCCGATGTGCGAAGTGTGTTGGTCATCATGATGGTACGGGTAACACATGTGCTGAAACCGATACAATAATCTGTTCCTGGCACATCATTATCCATGGTTTTCGGTATGGCTATCACCTTAAATCCCTCCGTGTAAAGACGCACCGCGAAACTGAGTGTATCATCACCACCGATGGGAATCAGGAACTCGATACCGAGAAATTCAAGGTTTTTAATCACCTCGTCTGTAAGATCATTAACCTCCTTATTATATTTCTCGGAGAGGTTTCTGGGGACATCTTCATTTTTTACCTTTGCCGGATTCATGCGGGAAGTGTGCAAAAAGGTACCTCCTGTACGACCGGCCTTATTCACGATCTGTTCAGATAATACCATGAAACACTCGCTGTTGTCTGCATCCTTCTCTCTCCGCAGCTCCATAATGCCTGCCCAACCGCGACGAAGTCCGATGACATTATAACCCTCGCGAAGTGCCCTGATCGTAACAGCCCGGATTGCCGGATTTAGTCCGGGGACATCTCCCCCGCCGGTAAGAATTCCAATGGTCCCCTTTTTCTTAATGTTTGCCATGGTGATTATTTTTTCCTAAAAATAGAACAATATCACGCACCTGTCAAGCCGGCAAGGAGATTTTTTATTTTTCGGCCTTACTATTGTTCCCACTCAAGTATTCTGAAGAAATCATATTCCTCAGGATTCTTGACATACTTTTTGGCAGCACGGTAATCTTCCTTGGTCAGATAATGAAGATTATTACGGAATATCATCTGGACATTCTGTGATTCAGCATTTACAAGCCTGGGCTTTACCTTTCCCCTCTCATCTTCAACATCTTTCAAAAATAACGGCTTCACCTCCGAATTACGGTTCACCGTAACCATACATCCTGTCTTTCCATCTTTATACAACGTAAACACACCAAGTCCAAGCCTGGTTGCGTATGCAAGATCGTATGCAACCGGCCGGCAGCAACGAAGTTCATACCCCATTTCATTCGGACGGCTCTTTACCTTAATACGGAGCTTCTTGAGCTCTTGTTGTGTAAGCATATTGAAGATGTGCGATTTGCTTACATTTCCAAGTTC
>CAYOVC010000201.1:0-5505 GCA_964407305.1 uncultured Bacteroidaceae bacterium
CCGGAGTTACTATCTTTGGAACAGGCTCCCATACCTCTGTGTCTTCCGGCCGGGGCTGCTGAGCAAAAAGACAACTATTAAACAAAAGAATCATAACGATCAAAACGGCGCTTTTCCTTTTCATATCATTGTTGCTTTAAAAATTTTTCCATGATGCCAGGGAGACATTCATTTATTCGATTAAATGATCGCAGCTTACCGCGGGATCGCCTTTCATCAGGTCCCGGGTAAACTTTCACCGGATACCCCCTATTTTTTCAATAGCTCCTTTACAGCTGCCTCTATCTGCTGATCCCTTCCCCCGGCCATAATTGCCGGCTCATTTTTCACTTTGATATCGGGTTCCATCTGGTAATTCTCCAGGAATTTTCCGTTGGGAGCACGCCATCCTCCCATCGGGATTCCGAATACCAACGTCGGATCTATCTGGGTCTCCCACCAGACAAAGGTCCCCGTACCGGGAACAGGCATACCCAGGGTTTTGCCCCCCTCTTTCAGCTTATACTGATAGGGAAACAGATGTGCATCGGAATAATTACTCTCTCCCATCACCACGATAGACGGCTTTGTCCATTTGTCTTGCGATTCTGAACCAATGTACTGTCCATGCGGAATCACATCAAACCACACCTTGCCTGAAAAGAAATCAGAAAGAGGCTCATGGATATTCCCCCCTCCGTTAAAACGGGTGTCAACAATAATAGCATCTTTTCCCAGGTTGCGCCCCAGCGACTCTTCAAAAGCAACACGCATGCTTGCATCATTCATCGAACGAATATGAACATAGCCTATTTTTCCCTCCGACAATCTTTCGGTTTCGGAACGCCTGTTTCGTACCCATCGATCATAAAGCAATTGTCCTTCAGCTCTCTGAGAGATTGGTTTCACCTGCTCCTCCCAACGCTTTTTGGCAACAGGATCAAAGATCGAAATCAGCGTAAGTTGTCCCTCCTTCCTGTTAAGCAGCCTGTAGTAATCGAAATCAGGAGTAATCCCTACCCCGTCGATTTTTTCAATGATATGACCGGCCTCAATCTTCGAGTCTGCCTTATCCAGGGGACCTCCTGCAATCACTTCAGCCAGCTTAACTCCGTCTCCTTTATGGCTGTAATCATAGAACAATCCAAGCGCAGCAGTTTCATCCGAATTATTGGTTGTGGCTCTGTACCTGGCTCCGGTATGTGAAGCATTTGTCTCTCCAAGCAATTCGCTCAGCATCTCTGCAAAGTCGTAGTTATTATTGATATAGGGTAGAAACTTTTCATATTCATCGTAATAGAAATCCCAGTCAACCCCATGCAGGGCAGGATCATAGAACTTCTTTTTCAGCTGCCTCCAGCTGTGGTCAAAAATATAGGCCCTCTCTTCACCGGCCTTCAGTACCATTTCGCCCTTCACTTTTACCGGAGTAATTTTCCCCGATTCTGTCTCCACCTTTTTAACCGCGCCATCTGCGAGCACCAGGAGAAACTTACCATCGTCCGATAACAACATTTTTGCACCCCTGCTTGCACCAATTGCAGCAAATTCTTTTGTCTTCTTCTCACGGAGATCGGTTACCCAGATATCGGCAGTCTTCTCGATCCGGGTAATGTAAAAAAGCTTTTCACCATCCTTCGACAACACCCAGTCACCTAATTTTGAAGTATGAGTTGTAAGCCTCTCCTTTCGCTCCGTCAGAAGATCCCAGTCAATCTTTATCTCCTCCACTTTCTCCTCATCCTCCTCCCTCTTCTGATCCTTTTTCTTCGCCATTTTCTTTCCCGAATCATCTTCTTTTTCTTTATCCTCCTTCTCCTTCTCCTTCTTCTCCTTCTCTTTCAACAGGGCCAGCTCCTCCTTTGACAGGCGGTAACGGTCATGTGCCTCTTGTGTGAAAAAGAGCGCATACACATCACCGCTGGTAAGTCCTCCCCCCTCCGACCGGTCACCAAGTCTGTTGGACCCATACACCATCATCTTTCCATCCAGCGCCCACTGTGGCCTGTAATCGTCATATCCGCTTAATGTGAGGTTGTGTATCTCCCCGGTTCCACTTGAAGAGACGAGTCCGGCTTCGGGCGACATCACCCGTTCAGGAAGCCCGAACCGCACCAGGAACCACTTACCGTCGGGCGACCATTCATAGTGCTGATCACCATCGGCATAGGAGTAATTGTGCCTTGCCGGCATAATGGTTCGCACCTCTTTCGATTCCAGGTTGATCACCTTCAGAATAACGCGCTCCTCCAGATAAGCCACCTCTTTTCCGTCCGGAGAAAATTCGGGCTGAAATTCCTCCGCCTCCGTAGCAACAACAGTTTCTTCTTTCAATACAGTTGAGGCAAAAAAGTAGGGCTCTTCATCCCTGACTATTTTTGTCATATAAACGTTCCAGCTGCTGTCAACCTCTGCAGCGTAGAGCAATGACCTGCCATCCGGACTGAACGATACACTTCGCTCCTGGTAAGGGGTATTTGTTATTCGCTTGGTGATCCCTCCCTCCAGGTCGCAGACAAAGATTTCGCCGCGGAATACAAATGCGAACTCTTTCCCGTTAGGCGAAAGGCTGATATCCTTTATACCTGAACTGACCGAAACAATCTTATCAAGGTTTTGCCTGCCATCGACAGCTGTTTGAATACTTAATTTTACCGGCTCACCTCCCTCTTTCTGGGTATAAATATCGCCATGATAGCTGTAGCAGAGGGTATTATCATCTGAGATCGAGAGAAAACGGACAGGATGATGCTTAAAATCTGTTATAGGCAGGGAATTATCACTGTCTGAAAGAGAAGATTGATACACATTAAACGATCCGTTCTGCTCGCTCAGGTAATAATAGTCATCATCGTTGGAGGCAAACACAGGGTCACGGTCCTCTCCATTGAATGTGGTAAGCTGCCTGTATTCTTCACTTTCAAGATGATAGCTCCATATGTCATGCGTTACAGCTGATGTATGGTGCTTGCGCCACATGTTCTCATATCCCTTGATATCATGGTAGATAATCAAGTTTCCGGTGCTGTTCATCTGTGGATCGAGCGCGGGGTTGCTGATCACCTGGTCAACCCTGCCTCCTTTTACCGGGACGCTGTATAATTCGGTCATCATCGCGGTGGGATATTGTGTATTGGTAACGACATCCTGCCGGTATGCAGAAAACAGAATGCGCTGGTCATCTTCGGTAAAGCAGCCAGGGGTTTCGTTGGCTGAATGGAACGTAAGCCGCGTTGCCTCCCCCCCGGACGCCGGCATAACAAAAATGTCAAAATTGCCGTAACGGTCGGAGGCAAATGCCATGCGCTTCCCGTCATTGCTCCATACAGGCTCATATTCGTAACTCTCACTCACAGTGAGGGGGGTAGCAACTCCTCCCTGTGAAGGAACAGAGTAGATGTCGCCCTTGTAACTGAATAGAACAGTTTCTCCATCGGGAGAGATAGCCGGATAACGAAGCCATAATGCCGGGTTCTGGGCCGAAACCAAAACCAGGGATAGCTGGACAAGTATGATAGAAACAAGTCCCCTGAAAAAAAATCGCTCTCACGTTCATTTTTAAATGTCTTGTTTGAATTCAATAAAAATAGAATGGTTTATTTCTTCAACAGCTCAAGGTACGGTTTTAATACATAACTTTCAAAAAACAGTAAAGGCGGATAGCAAGTATGCATTCCACCTTTACTGCTTTGGTTGTATTGCCGTTGAATCTTATCTCCTGGATGTCCGGCTGCTTCCGCGTGAAGATCGTGCTGCGCTCCTGCCCGATCCGGACGAACTGCGCTGAACAGAACTGCTCCGGCTGCTCCGGCTGCTGCTGGACCTTACGGAAGGACTGCTCTTTCTGCTGCTGCTGGATACTGCCGCCCTGCTGCTCCTGCTACTCCGGCTGCTGCTGGACTTAACGGAAGGAGTGCTCTTTCTGCTGCTGCTACTGGATACTGCAGCCTTGCTCCTGCTTGCTCCGGATGAACCACGCTGAACTGAACTGCTCCGGTTACTCCGACTGCTGCTGGACTTAACGGAAGGACTGCTCTTTCTGCTGCTGCTACTGCGCTGAACAGAAGGCGTGCTTTTTCTACTGCTGCTGGATTGAACGGCAGATCTGCTGCTACGACTGCTGCCGGAAGGCCGGACAATTGCCTTGCTGCTGGTCCTGCTGCTGGGTTGAACAACTGCTTTGCTGCTGGTCCTGCTGCTGGACTGAACGGCCGGCTGCCTGGTGGTCCGGCTGCTTGTTCTGCTGCTTGGCTGAACGGCGGCACTGCTGGTTCTGCTATTGCTCCGTACCGCCTGACTGGCACTTTTACTGCTGCTTCTGGAAACAGTAGCGCTGCCGGGCGCTTGCTTACTGCGTGATCGCTCTACGGTACTGCTGCTGCGACTGCCAGGGCTGCTTTGCTGTCCTGACCGCGAAGCCGATGTCCGCGCGTTGGTGCTCCTTTGCGGGGAGGTCGTCCGCACAGCATCTGTCCGACGGCCACTCTTTGCAGCTGACGTGCTGGTCCTTCCAGATGCTGTTGTTGACCGCTGAACTCCCTGCCGGGTACTCACCGCTCCGGACCTGCTGCTGTTTCGTTCAGCAGATACTGCCGTTCGGCTCTTGCTGGTCCTGATGTTTCTGTTAGAAGCTGTTCGTGCATAATGCTTTTCTCCCGCAACCCGTTGGTCGGGACGTGAATAGGTGGTCCTGTACCGACCCTTGTTGATATTTACAACCACGGTGGGACTATAGACACGTACGTGTGGACGATAGTAGGTAACATAGTGTCTGCTCCGGTAACGGTCGCAATAACGGTAGTGCCTGTAGTAATGATCGTGCCAGTGATAGTGGTATCCGTAATAATAGTGCCAGTAGTGGGGCCTCCATGGACGCCAGTAAGAGGGATAGTAGCCATAATACCAGTTGGACCGCCAAACCGTATACCTGGGGTGATAGACATACCTGATGATTGGCCAGGCTGCGATATCATAGTAGGTGGTGGTGACCACTTTTACATTTCGCCTGTGGGTCTTCCCGGTATATCCCGGATTGGGTGTTTCAGCATAGATTGGTTCAACAATATAATTTGGCCCGTACAGCGCCTCGTCACCGATTAACTGAATCTGAACAGCACCATTTCGCAACTTCTCCACTATAAACACAGCAACATCCTGTTGCTCGTTGCGATCCAATGCAGCACGCAGCGCAATATTGTGCACATCTCCGTCTGTATAATCTGAAACTGTGATGTAATCTACATAGTTATCGCCGTTTAGGTCGAGGTTATTAATCGTCGATTCCTTGTCATTCAAACTTCGCTCGAACTCCTCCAGTGTCTCCGATTGCTGGAACAGATCCATCACGGCATAGAGGTTTAGATTGTCTCCCGGCAGACCAAGGTATTCATCGGGATAGTTCTGGGCAGTAACGGTCGCAGCTGCTGCGACAAAGACTGCTGCTATCGATATGGTAGTTATTGTTTTCATGACGTTCAGCTTTTAGTGATAACGTTTGATATGATCAAAACAAAAGCTGTGCCAAAG
>CAYOVC010000202.1:0-5494 GCA_964407305.1 uncultured Bacteroidaceae bacterium
CACACATATCAGGATAATCATTCTGGTAGGGGAGTTTAAAAACACTTCTTTCTCCTGTTGAAATTACGCATTCTTTGATCTTTTTAACTACGTGTTCATCTAGCTTCCCTTTTGCTATTTCTACTCTTCCATCAATTTTCTGATACTTTTTCAACTTCTTTTTAAGGTTGCGATGAACCGCAAGATAATCATCAATTGTGGTGTATCCTGTAATATCAATAATACTTTCATCCGTGTAAGGCATTACCATAGATGTTGGATGAAGAGATGCATTACCAGCCAGGTCATGAATAAATAGAAAAAAAATCTTTTCCCGTAAATGATTAAGTATTTCAGTCGATTCATGATCGCTAACGGCATTTTTATTAAGAAATATGGGGTTGGCACAGATTTCTGCCGCAATTCCTGCTTTCATCCAAATATATATAGGCTTTGATACCACTCTTGCCATATATTTTACAATTTGTCGCTTTGATAATGAAGGACCATAGTCTCTGCATTCTATCAGAAACATACAGGCGATTAATTTGCTGTCTTTTCTTACCCTGATGATCAGTGGCTTCGAATACTTTGAGCCTTGTTGGAGGAATTTTTCATAAATTAACCAGATGTAACCATCCAAACCCAATTCGAGCAAATGATCATGAAAGAGTAGTTTTTCTTTGGCTGTAAGCGGAACAGAGCCTATATTAAGCGTATACATTGGAAAAAGGATTGATTACTTGATTAGCAATTTCTATTCCTTCGATAATGTTTTACATCAGTGGTTTGTTATTTCAATTTCCAAGTTACATCTTGCCTGGACCAAAGTCAATTTATTTTGATCAAAAGCCATTTCCTTTGCTTTTATTCAAATCCTGGTACAAAAAAAGGAGCCACAATGTAGAGGTTGTAACTCCTTGATACTGGCAGGATGTCTGATCTGCTTAAATGGATCGAATGTCCTCTTTACATTCCCTATCAATTTCGTCCTCTGATTATTTGTCAATAAATAGCATCTAAACTTCATCGTTCTCCATAGCGTAACGCACATGCTTATACTGTAATGATAATGTATTATGAGATTAAAAATCTATTAGGCATTAATGTAAAGGTCATGGTCCCTGAAGACATGTTTGCCCATAAACTATGTGCTTTGCTTGACAGAAGCAGTATAACCAACAGAAAAATATTCAATTGCTGGTTCTTTATAAAAAAACGAACGCCGGTCAATAAATAAATGTTGAATCCCGTATGAAAATGCCTTTGGCCGAATATCTTCAGAAATGCATAGACCTTTTGGAATCACTGAGCGATAAAGGATTATTGCAGGGATTGGGTGAATTGGTGGAGGACAATATTAAAAAATTTGTGCAGAACGAAATGAAAAGCAAAACCATCAGCTTACTGAAATTCTATAAAGAATACCCGTTATTGAAAACTCAGGCCTTATAAATCCATTTTCAATCAAATTGAAAAAATCCTTCCCCAAATAATTCACCCTGCCAAAATAGCCTCAAAAACCGGTTCAACCTCCCCTGTATTTGAGCAGTAAATAAAGAGAGGATAATCTGGCCAAATTTATAACCTAACAAAATAGAAATACACTCAAGTTTTTTTAGAGATTTTAATGACTTTTTGATTTTTTAATTCACCTTCGCATTCGTTTCTGCAATCGCGAAGCTTGGTTAATTTCCTCGAAATTCTACTCAAAAAATAAGGTTCCAGCTACCCTGAGATATTTGCCGTTTATGTCATCAACAAGTTAATTCATTGTTAAATTAAAATGATTATAAATTAAAATAATATAAGTATTTAATTTTAAAGAATTTTATCAGAAACTCCGGCCCTATGAAAAAGAATACACTCTTCATCTGTTTTACTTTTATTTTAACACTCTATGCCAACAATCTTCTGTTTAGCCAGCAAGCTATCGTAGCAGCAGGAACCGATGCAACAGGAACCGGCGGAACAATAAGTTATTCTGTCGGACAGGTGGCATACCAAACCCATACCAGCACAAACGGTTCGGTAACAGAGGGAGTGCAACAACCCTATGAGATTTCTTTGTTGAGCAGCGCAAAGGATGTGACAGGTGTCTCGCTGACATGTTCAGCGTATCCCAATCCAACAGCAGATTACCTGATATTGAAAGTAGATAACTACGCTTTCGATAATTTTCGTTATCAGCTGTTTGATATGCAGGGCAAATTGCTGGAAAGTAAGATCATTACTTCCGATCAGACTAATATACCGATGAATGATTACACCCCGGCCACATACATTTTGAAGGTCATTCACGCAAACAATGAAATAACCACATTCAGTATCATAAAAAGATAAGGATATGAAAAAAGCAATTACTATTTCAGCAGGATTGTTTATCACGATAATCCTGCTTGCACAGTCACCCGAAAAAATAAGTTATCAGGCGGTTATTCGAAACAGTTCCGATCAACTGGTTACCGATACACAAATTGGTATGCAGATAAGCATTCTGCACGGCACAGCAGCCGGATCTCCTGTTTACAATGAAACCCAAACACTAACAACCAATGTAAACGGTTTGGTAAGCATTGAAATTGGAACCGGTACAACAAGTGATGATTTTTCAGCCATAGACTGGTCTAACGGGCCCTATTTTATTAAGACAGAAACAGATCCTGCAGGAGGAGATAATTATACGATAACTGGCACCAGTCAACTATTGAGTGTGCCTTATGCCCTACATGCAAAAACTGCAGAGAATTTTATAAACGATCAGGTTGATGATGCAGATGCTGATCCCACCAATGAAATAGATGTAACCTCACAAAGTGGATTGCTCGTAGGTGATGGGGCCAACATTAGTGGACTGGTTGGTTCTGCTGAAGGACAGGTGCTTAAGTGGGATGGCTCAGAATGGTCGTTGGGGACTGATGAAACTGCCACTGGAAGTACGACATGGGCAGCGACTGGAGATGATACATACTATAGTGCTGGTAATGTTGGTGTAGGCACATTAGCTCCAGATGCAAAACTCCATGTCAATGCTTCAGAGCCAGAGGCTTTACGCATTGAATCAAGTCAAAGTGGTGTAACATCGGAATAATATACTTCCTCTGGAAGGGTAGGTTATGTTGGAAGTTTATATAATGGAAACATGGACTTTGGTACTGTTTCTGACAATACAACAGGTAGAGTTTACTTACGAACACAAGGCTTACGAAGGTTTGCTATAAGTGCAGAAGGGAATATCGGTATTGGTACAATTACACCTGTTGCGAGGTTGGATTTGCTGGGCGGCCAATGGGATGTAAACAATACAGAAGGGGACTTAAGAATTGGTAGTAATAATTATAGATTGAAAATAGGAGTTGCGACCGGGGGTGGGGGTGCAGGAATTACTCGGATAAGGACAGTTGGAGGTGCTAACCAACTCAGACTGGGTGCTGGCAGTTCGGATGTAGTTATAGTCGATGAAGATCGAATTGAAATCAATGGAGAAGTTAATACCCCTACTACTGGAAAGGCCAACATGGTACCAATCGCTTATGGTAATGTAGAAGGGATTTATCATAATGACATATACAATACAGTGCCGGTCAGTAGTGGAACAGGTAATTTCAGTGTTAGCAAGGGTTATAGAAGTTGGCCTAATTTCTACTATGTAGCAGGAGAATACCTAATTACCATAAATGGGGTTGATTATAATAGTACAGACTATGTGACAGTGGTTACAACAAGGGCTGGAGGAAATAGCCAAGCCTGGGTTACTGCCAGTGCTCATGTGGATGGCAAACTAATGATATCTTTTGTTGGATTTGACGAGAATATGGAATCCGAGTACAAGGCAAACAATTTCTACTTTGTAGTCTATAAACCATGAGACACTAACTTCTGAGTTGAAGGAAAAAAAAATTAAAAAATTGAGATATGAAACGTAGTATTTTTCAATTACTTGTGGGCATGGTTGCAGGATTATTCGCTCGTTCCTCGCTCATGAGCTCGTCGTACCTCCTCGGTTCGAACCAGCGACCCCCTGATTATGAGTAAGCTTTATTCGATATCCTAACTGCTTCGAATAAGTCGGATTATTTGTGTTATCTATAACATTAACAATGATTTATGTTTTTACACGATTATAATTTACTGTACATTTTATAAAAAATTATATCGGTTTACCAGGATTTACAGGAAAGCTGGCGAAAAAACTGGCGCAATCATTTATGACTTCACATCTTACATCGACCCGGTTTTCTTATCAATGGTATTGCTGACCTGTTCTCCAATGAATTCAGCAAAATCGGTAATATCATTAGCTATACTGGCCTTTTCCAATGCAGACATATATTGCTCGCGATTATCGAACTTTATAACTGTCCATGGATAGTTACCTGATGCCAACATCACATTCATTAGAAAACGAGCCATCCTTCCATTACCATCAAAATATGGATGTATATAAACAAAGAAAAAATGACCAAGAACCACACGGACACTAACTTCCGGTTCTTCTTTCAGCAAATCGAAAAAAACAGGCATGGTATCCCGAACAGCTTCATTTTTGGGCGGAGTATGCATCGCACCTTTTATGTAAACCGGCCCGTTACGATATCCAGCCAGATCTGATGCTTTTACAAGCCCTACAGCTACGCTGGGAGCGAATAATTCACGGTACCAACTGCTATGGTCGTTATCCACAACTTCTTCTGGATTTTCACCCTCCAGGACAGATTTAATACTAGCTTTAACAGCCTGAAATGCCTGATAATAACCACGTGCGGCCATGGCATCTTTTTGTTGTCTGTCTTCTATGCTCTGTTTGGGATCCCAATCACCACCTGCTACTTTCTCAATCAGTTCAGGGGTCACCCGATAACCTTCTATGGAAAGAGAATGATAAGCATCACTTCTATAATTTTCTTGAACCTGTTTGAGATAATCATTAACACTTAACACCTCTTTCGGAGCATCGGGAAAATATTTTATCACATCATTTCTCATTTGTTTCCACATGATTTTAATACGATTGACATAGGGTGATACCTCTCGTGAACTTAGCACAAGTTTCATCTTTTCCAAAAATGGGTCAGTTTCCCGTACATCATAACCGGCTGATTTCATGCTGGCCAGAATATCATTCGCAATTTTTTCTTTTCCTATATTACGAAATGCGCCAGCCAGTCGTCCGGCAACCACGCTTTTACCTCCATCCAATAGTTTTGCCAATATGCCCGATGAATCTTTGACCATGGCTACGCAGGTTCGTGCATCGGTTGGATGACGCGTATAAAAGTCAGCACCAACTGCAATAAGGCCTGCCTCTAAAGAATAAATCTGCACGCCTTCAATTTCCTCACGTTCATTATGAGGTGGGATTTCGACTTTTGAATCAAAAACTGAAGAGCCATGGATTAAATTCACCCTGTTATTTGAGGCCTTTGGAGAACGAATAAGAAGCTGGGCTGGCGCCATGAAATTACCACTATGCAATGAAAGCGATTGTTCGGGAGATAAACACCAATCTTTGGCA